>CAYZXF010000350.1:0-1667 GCA_964482355.1 uncultured Anaerolineaceae bacterium
AGCATCAGCCGTACATGATCCATCGAGCTTTAATGGGCACGATGGAGCGTTTCTTTGGGACGCTCATCGAGCATCATGCGGGTGCTTTCCCTGTGTGGTTGGCGCCGGTTCAAGTCAGCTTGATTCCGATCGCAGACCGCCATCAAGACTATGCGCGAGGGGTGGCGGAGCAGCTGAAGGAGGCCGGATTGCGGGTCGAGGTGGACGAGCGAAGTGAGCGGATGAACGCCAAAATACGAGACGCACAGGTACAGAAGGTTCCTTACATGCTCATCATGGGGGACCGCGACGAAAAGGCTAATCAGGTGTCGGTACGACTGCGTTCACAGGAGGATCTGGGGGGGATGTCGGTCGAAGCTTTCCTTGAGAGGGCGCAGGCGGATATCGAGTCGCGCGCGTAGTCATGTAGCGCGGCCCACAGACGGTAGGCGACCAAATATAATAAGACCCTTTCATAGACATGATTACGACCACACTGTTCGCCTTGATTCTCTCGATCGTTGTCGGGCTCTCCCCGGTAACGCAGTCTGATCCCCCGCCAGAAACTCGGGATTATGTATGCGCGCCCAGGCTGCAGCTGCGGCAGCCACAACGCTGCCCGCGCCATGGGCCAGCTGCAAAGATTAGTAAGCTGGCTCGGCTGGGACTGCTTTCACCCAGACCGCTCCCCCTGACTGAGATCGACCCTGCGCTGAGCTACACCCCGTTCAGCTATGTCCGCGCCGGATCCGGATCCACACCCCTCTACACAAGTTTCGATGATGCGGTACGCGGCGGCGGAGGCGCTTCATCGCTGAGCGATGGCTTCGTTTATCTTTCTTACTTCAACCGCCAGGAGGCCTCGGGGGTTACCGTATATAGCACCGCCAACGGGTACGTTCGGAGCGATGATGTGAGCCGGGTGTCACAACTCCCGCGATCGCCTGGCCTTCAATTCGAGCGCACCCCCGACCGGCCGTTTGCGTGGACTATCGCGGGGGGACTCTGCACCTCGGAGGAGCCGGCTGGCCCGCTCGGCGATCACACCGCATGCTTCACCCGACACTCCGTAGTGCAGATCTACGACACGCAGCGTGTAGGGGATTGGGACTGGTACATGATCGGCCCCAACCAGTGGATCGAGCAGCGCTTTCTAGCAGTGGTTGATCCGGATCCCACGCCTCCGGAGGGTGTCGACCAGGATCGCTGGGTGTCCATCAATCTCTATGAACAAACGGTTGCCGTGTATGAGGGTGGCAGCTTAGTTTTTGCAACGGTGGGTTCCACCGGACGGAATGGGTTCTGGACCCAGCCCGGCCTGTTCCAGGTATGGGCGAAGTTAGAGCGGGATGACATGACGGGCGGCATTCCAGGCGAAGCGGACAATTTCTACTTTCTCGGCGATGTCCCTAGAGTGTTGTATTTTGACCAGGCGCGTGCGCTTCACGGCACCTATTGGCACGGGAAATTTGGCACCCCAACTTCAAGGGGGTGCGTAAACCTCGCGCCTGCAGACTCCAACTGGATGTTCGAGTTCGCAGAAGTTGGCACATGGGTGCACGTCTTCGATCCATCTGGCAACACACCAACCGACCCTGCGCTCTACGGGGCGGGCGGCGCCTAAAACCCACTCAAAGTGCGGCTCTTTAAGCACAAAAGCTCGAAAGTCCAAGCAAACCCCGCTACGG
>CAYZXF010000351.1:0-2899 GCA_964482355.1 uncultured Anaerolineaceae bacterium
CATGCGAAGTGAGGCTTTTCCACACCTTCCGGGATGGAGTTTGGAAATTGGACCGCCAGGCGATCCGAATACGGACCCTCTCCCAGGAATGTTTCTAAGTTCACGTACGTCTCTCCCGCTTGCTCGTCCTCGGTTCCGCCGGAGGTAACATCCTGCGTCGCATCATTCCACTCGACAAGCATTGCCACGTCGGTCGGATTGTACAGCGCGCGGACGGTGACAGCATCAACTCCGGGCGTCTGCCATCGTGGACCGGCAATCACCTGTCCCGTCAGGAAGAACGAGACTGGTTCCACCGCTTCCCATGCCGCGTCATTCACAGATGTGGGCAGTTCTCCATCGATAAGCTTAGCGATTACGACGCTCTTATCGGTCGGTACTCCGATGTGCAGCGACTCGACGTAAGCCGCCAACGCCCATCGGTCGTCATCCCCGATCACATCATAGAAGGAGGGCATCGGAGAGCCGTCCAAGCCGGTCGAGAACCGCGTATAAATGTCGACCAGATCGCTGCCTCCCTTATAGCGCCAGGGCTTCGTCAGATCGGCGGGCTGGATCGCGCGGTCCGAATCGTCTGTAAGCGTAGGCGCCGATTCGCCATCCGCCCTGCCCGCATCACCGTGGCATTTCCAGCATGAAAGCTCCTGATAGAGTTGCTCTCCTCGCTCGATCATGCTGTTCGTGACCCTCGGAGGGTTAGGAATCTCAATTACCGGCGGGTCATAGGTGCCCCAGAACGGAACAAAAGATTGCGTGACGTAGTCGACTACTGCTTCAACCTCGGCATCCGAAAGCACGCCTTCCCAGCGGGGCATGGCGGTCCCGCGCACTCCCGACTTGACGATATCAATCACGTCCTGACGGAGCGGTAGCTCCCCGGAAGCGGTCGTGCGAAATTTGAATTGACCGGCCGTAAAATCTCTGGGGCGCGGATCGAGATAGCGGGCCACCGGCCCGTTCCCGTCGCCTTGGTCACCGTGACAGAAGGCGCATCGCTCCTGATAGATCACTTCACCGTCAATCTCGCCCTGGGCTGAAACCGAGAGCGCCACAGCCAATGTGATCACAAACACGGTGGGAATGACCCAGACGAGCCTATTCACCGGGCGCTTGCTCCGGGCGACGGGGATCGACGCCCGCGATCTGGTATTCAGCCGCGATGATCTTCCAGATTTGATCGTCCGTCAGCTCATCCTTCCAAGACGGCATGGCCGAATCCCAGGGGCTGCCCGTGTTTGGCAGACCGGGTGCCCCTTCCCGAATACGCCAAAAGGCATACGCCTCGATCACCGTGGCGATGGTGTCTTCAGAGCGGAAATTGGCCGGCCGTAATCGGAGCCCGTAGGCCATGGGACCCTCTCCATTAGCAGGTGTTCCGTGACAGGGCCGGCAGTTGGTCTGAAACAGCAACCGGCCTTCCTCAATCACAGCTGCGTCCATTGAACCGTCAGGGTTGCGATATGGGTTCACCAGGTCCTGATACTCGAAGGGAATGGTCGGGTGGGCGATGCGCAGTGTGGCAGGAGCCGTAGTCGAAGGCACAGAATTCAGATAAACAATGCCGAAGGCTAATATGGGTAATGCTGCAAGCACGGCCCAGCGAGCGATGTTGAGCGCCCGATCCTTTGTTGACTCGTTTTCCTCCGGCCCAATTAAGAAACTCTTGACAGGGGCTGAGAATTCGTCCAGGCGGGCGTCGTCGGCCGCCAAATAAACCGCCACCCCGATGAGGATGAGGGTCATATAGATGGTCATCAGCGCGCTTGGTATCGGCAGCGGCTCGTCACGGCCAACTAGTAGCATGGAGATAGTTGGGGCCAGGAGCGCCAGCAAAAGATAGAGCCCCACGACAGTGAGGACTACGCTCCAAAATAGTGAGATACGGATTTTCATCGGTGGGTGTCTTATTCCTCCGGGAGTACCCCGGCACTCTCCTGGAGGAAGGCCATAAGGTCGGCGACTTGTTGAACGGTCAGCAGTTCGCCGAAATTGCTGGGCATCAGGCTGGGCAAGTCTGGATACCGAAGCTCACGCTGAATGTCTGATTTGGCCACGGAATGGACGGTCCCATCCTTGAGAACAATGGTGAGGGTCGTTTCGTCTTCCGCTCGCAGGACTCCGGAAATATCCGTACCGTCCGCAAGCCGAATCTGTACGGGCTCGTAGCCACCCGAAGCAATAACTGCGCTGGGATCCATGACGGATTCAAAGATGTACTCGAGGGTCTGTGTGCCCGCCACATCGGTCAGATCCGGTCCCACTTCGGCACCCTCGCCGGCCACGGTGTGGCACTGGACACATGCGGCGGATCCGGCTGGATCCAGGAAAAGCGCTCGGCCGGAGGCCGGATCCCCTGCCAACACCAGCGTAAATGGCGCTACGCTCTCCGCTTGAGCCGCGGCTGCATTCAGGATTACAGAAGGCAGATCGATCGTCGAGACATCCGGCGTGCACCCTTGGGCCTGCATGTACAGGATTACCGAGGTGACTTTGTCCGAACTCAAACTGATCGGCGGCAGGTATACCCTCGGCATGGCAGCAGAGAATCCTTCGACCAAGTACGCATCTGGATCGGCAATCGATTCAACGATGTAGTCGGTGGCGGTCTGGATGTGAGTAGCGCCAGTCGCCTGCCTCTCAGCCACCCGAAAATCGCGTGCTTTAGCGCAGACATTCTCATGGTTCGGCCCACGTACCGCCGAGCCCTGGTCGCCCAGGCTGTGGCAGGTACTGCACTTTCCCTCGCCCCAGTAGATCGCCTCTCCCGATTCGACGCTCACGCCTTCGACGGCGGCCGCGGCGGTTCCGCCACCCGATAACTCAGTGACCACGGTTCCGATATAGATGAAGGCCCCAAGGATGACCAGAACGAATACGACTGTCCGGGCTCCCGGTGACA
>CAYZXF010000352.1:0-9082 GCA_964482355.1 uncultured Anaerolineaceae bacterium
AGATCCAGCGATAAATCGGCCTCGCCACGCTTAACCGAGACATCTAAGTCAAGCAGTCGTTGATAGATTCCCTTCAACTCGGTGCTAGTAAATTGCCGGGATTGGGCACTTATCTTTTTCACAACGAAAGGCGGCACCTTCATAGATTTGATCGGATCCTCCCCGATCTCAATCGCCCGGCGAGCCAAAATCATCAGTCGAAACTGGCGTACCAACATCAGGAACACATAGGCCGGGTCCTGGTCTTCGAGCAGGCGTTGAAGCCGAGGCAAGGTTCCCTGCGTATTACCCAATTTATCGACGACAGAAAAAATATCCAGGTGGCCATGCGACGGAGTAAGTCGCTCAATGTCCTCGATGCGGATCGGCCGCTCATCATTCACATAATTGAGCAACTTGTTTAGCTCTTGCTCGGCAAGGAGCGGATTTTCCTCAACAGAGTGTGCGAGCAATTGTGCCGCATCCTGCTCAATTCGCCCTTTTGACCGCTCGACCAGCCACTGGATGAAGGCCGACCCTCTTGGCTTCATGAAAGCGCGCACGTAGGCTACGTCGGGATGTTCTTGTGTCCAGGCATAGAGAAACGAGCCCTTCTGGTAAACCCTCTCACGATCGACCCGGACCTGCTCAATAAGGACCAGGGCGGCCGTATCCGGCAGATCGTCCATGAGCTGCCAGAAGGCCTCCTTGCGCCCTTTGGGAATACTTTCCGCATCTTCCAGTACGATCAGTCGCCGGCTGGATAGGAACGGCAAAGCTCCACACGCGGCCCGCAGCTGCTCGAGGTCGAGCGCATTACCCGAAAAACGCTGAACGTTGAATTCGGATGACGGCCCGAGTTTGGCTTCGAGATCTGCTAAGGTTTCAGAGATGGCGAGCAGGTTGTCGCCGTAAAAGAGGTAGATGGAAGGCGGGCTCACTCTAGCCCCGCGTGCGCACCCTATGCAAGGTGGTGCGGCCGCTGCGAAGCTGCTGGACCCCGTTGATCCGAAGCGCTCCGATTTCGCCAGAGGTCGTTACATGCCGCTGCGCGGCAGAGCCGATTGGTTGAGCGATGATGAGGGCTAGAACCGTAGCAAAGATCGCCAGAGGCAACCGTTCCAGCCGATCGCGTGCGCGATCTGTTCTGCCTCCTAGGAGGGTGGCGAAACACGCCAGACCGGCAAGCACGGCGGCAGTGAGGAAGTTTGTTCCACAATTTGGGTGAATCGCAAGGTGTTCCTCGCCAGCTCGTAGCCGAGCTGCGGCTTCCTCTGCGCTTTCGGCTATAGCATCTGTTGGCAGCCGACCCAGAATTAGAAACCCCTTTGCGTCGGCCCGGCCGGCAATCGGAGTCCGAGGGTATTTAGCGCTAAGCATGTGAATGGTGGCATGCTCTAAGCCGTGGTTACGGCGTATTCGCATGAGCAGCGGCTGATTCAGCAGATTAGCAAGGGGATTTGGCATAGGGGGAAAACCTCGAGCAGCCGATTATACCGTCTCAAGCTGTTTCATAGACCTCGACGATTGAAACCAGCACCGCATCGATGAAATTTGCCGCCTGGCGTTGGAATTGTGTCCAGGCTGGCCCGCTTTGCGCCTCTTGAAGGCTGTAGATGCTTTCCATCAGGAAACCGCGGAAAAACAAGAATGCCTCCACTGCCTCAACTAGGGTCATCTCGGCGTCAAGGCTGATACTGGCATATTCGCGCCCAATCAGGCGCGGCTCCTCGGACGTATCGGCACCCAAGAGCTCTCCGACTTGTTGAACCAGCCGATGCGACTTTTGGCGATAGGCCTCGCGCTGTCGCTCAGTCAACTTCCGATACCAGGCTTGATCCTCCAACCGTCCCTCGGCAACCTCCAGACGCGTACGGCCGATCACGTTCTCAATCACGAATTGAGCGTTGCTCGCATCAGAACTCCGTCCAAAATCTTCAATCTCTGATCGAAGAAAGCGTCGATGACCTCCGGCGGTCCGATGCACGGACAGCTTTCCGTTATCTGCCCATGAACGGGCGGTTGATGGATGAACTCCTAGCAGCCGTGCGGCTTCTGAGAGACCGATCCACTCCCCTTGCTGATCCACCATACAAACCAACCTATCTCAGATGGAATCGCCATTTGGTATCGACGATTCCCGGCGCTGGATTCGGGATTCAAACCTCAAACCTGACCAAAGGATACAATGGAAATGTGAGCTGGAATCTTATTGGTCACGAGTGGGCAGTCAGGCTACTCAAGCAGCATATTGCGGACAAACGAATGCGTCATGCCTACTTGTTCGTCGGTCCGGAATCGATTGGGAAACGCACCCTGGCCAGGAGATTTGCCCAGGCCCTGAGTTGTGAGCGTGCAGATCCCTTGAGCGAATGGTGCGGCGAATGCCGAGCCTGTCGTCTCATCTCCGATGGAACCTTCCCAGACCTGGACATCCTGGCGCCAGATCCAACGATCCAGGTGGATGACGTACGCGGATTGCAGCGGCGCCTGGCGCTGTCTCCGTATGAAGGGCCCTGGAGAATTGCACTGCTGGAAAACTTTCACAATGCAAGCATTAGCGCAGCCAACGCTATGCTGAAGACATTAGAGGAGCCACCCGACCGGGTGGTGCTTCTGCTGACGGCGGTCGCGCAAGAGCAGCTGCTCCCGACCGTGGTCTCCAGATGCGAAGTGATTCGGCTGCGGGCGGTCGCATCGTCGACTATTTTGGGCGCGCTTGAAGATCGCGATGTCGAGGCCGAGCGATCTCAGATGTTGGCAACCTTATCCGAAGGACGACCGGGAAGAGCCATTCGGTGGGAATCCGATCCTGATCTCCTTGAGCGTCGATTGGAAGCTCTGGACCAATTGCGGGAGGCCATGAAATCGGATATCGGCGGCCGATTTGCACTTGCGGAGCGAATCGTGGGAAGTGGAAAACTCGTCGCGCAGCGTCGCCGCGTTCGGAGTGCGCTGGAGGCCTGGCTGAGCATCTGGCGCGATCTACTCTATCGAGGCTACCGGGCCGATATCCTTAGCCGCAATTTCGATCAGTTGCCTTCATTTGAAAGCCTGGCCCAGCCCGTTGCTCCCGCCGATCGATATAGGGTGGTGAAAGCAATCTCGAGCACACTGGCTGCAGTTGATAGCAATGCAAACCTACGGCTCGCGATGGACTCGCTCATGCTGGATCTGCCTGCTGTTTAGTGGCGGGGATCAGGTTAGCGGGGCTCGACAACCAACCGAATTGCAGTTCGCTCTTTTCCCTCAATTGTGACAGTGGTGAACTCGGGGAGGCACACGATGTTTAGCCCGTCTTCCTTTAGGTACCCGCGGGCGATGGCAACTGCCTTAACGGCTTGATTGACCGCACCAGCGCCAATGGCCTGAACTTCCGCGTGGTTGTGCTCCCGGACCACGCCGGCGATAGCGCCAGCGACGGCCGAAGTTCTCGAAGCCGCGGAGACCTTGATGATATTCATCGGGTCTTTGTATTTTGTTGAGGTAGCCTGTTATCAGTTGGGGGTTCGAAGGTAACCCACTATTGCATTGTAGCGGAATCAAAAAGGCGAAGCAAGAATAGCGCTAGCTGCCCAGTATCTCCTCTGCCTCAAACCGTACTTCTTCCTTGCCCGACAGCTTGCTCTCAATTTTGGAAATAATGAGATCCAAATGCGCGTCATTAAGCACGTAGTTGAGGTCATCGGCAGGTACGGTAAGTACCGGGCAGAGCGAAAAGCTTTCGGTCCACTCCTCGTACAGGTCGTTTAAGCGGCTCAAATATTCTGGCTGAATGCCTTTTTCGTAGTCCCGCCCGCGCATTGAAATGCGTTCCACCAGGGTACTCACCGAAGCCCTCAAGTACACAACCAGGTCGGGAGGCGGCAGGAAGCGAGTCAGGACCTCATAAAGATCGCGATAGGTCTGGTAATCGCGATCGGACATATTTCTCTCGAGGAAGAGATTTTGTGCAAAAATCTCGGCGTCTTCATATACGCTTCTGTCTTGTACCGCCGGCCCCGGATGATTCGAAATATCTCGATGGGCGCGCAAGCGTCGTGAAAGAAAGAATATTTGGGATTGAAAGGACCACTCCTGCATGTCGCGATAAAAATCCGCCAGGTAGGGGTTCTGCGACTGAGGTTCAAAGAAGGGCGTCCAATCCATCCGCTCAGCCAGCAGCTCAACAAGCGTCGACTTGCCGACGCCGATATTCCCCGCAACTGCGACAAACCAACTCACTCCACTATGCTCCGACTTTCTCGGCCCAATTCTCTAAGATCCCTTCGACTTGATCCAATAGATCTTCCATTTCTCGCTCTTGTTCGCTACCGTGATCGGAAGTCAACCCCAATGTATTCAATATCTGCGGCCAGTGGGGAAGGCTCTCACCGGCCAACGTGAGTTCTTGGATGGCCAGATCCCAGGTGGACAGCAACGGCCACAGGATCTCAACCGCTGCTCCCGCCTCGATCATGGATCGGAAGCCTCCAAGGTAATAGTCTCTGCGCACCATGGTCAGATCGGGGTCCAAAGAAATCTCGCTGGCCGACGCAAAATTCGCAGCCCAGCGGTCGACCCATTCTGACGCTACGGAAGCCTCGAAGCCCTCAGCGCCGAGCAAGCGAAGGAACGAGTCGTAAATTTCAGGCTGGTCCAATCCGGTCAACTTCGATTCGAGCTGCGGCATGACCCGACGACCGGCGGCCGGAAAACCCTCAAGCGAAGCTACGGCGTTTGCAGCCTCTAACAATGTGCGGGTCCAACCAGACAGCCACCGCCGGTCGGTTTCCAATCCCTTGAGCGAGGCGCGGGCCTTCTCAAGAAACGCAGCACCTCGGGCTAGCACGTAGTCTGGGCGATGAAATTGTCCTCGTACGGAGGCCTGAGCCCATTCAAAAAAATGGTTCGGATCGTAGAGAAAAACTGGCTCGCACATTGCCGGGCCGAGCCAGGGTTCCACGCGCAGTTCCCGCGGTTGTTTGTATAGCCGCCTCGGGTGGTGCGTAATGTCAAGGTGAACCTGGTCCGAGAGAGGAACAAACTCGCGTTCAGCGACCGGCTCGAACTCGTGAATCAGCACCAAATCCACATCCGCAGTGCCGCCAAAGATTGGGTCACCACTGGCAGCCGAACCAATTACATAAGCCGAGACGATACCGGTTCGGTCTTCGGCCTCTTGTTGTGCTAGTTCCAATAGCTTCTCGGTTGTGATCCTCAAGATTTCTCGAGTGGCAGGTGTTGCTGGTATGGGGGGATCTGCAGCTTCTGACGGATGCGGTCCGCTACGTGCTCCAGATCGTTCGGATGAGAAACAAAATCAAGGGCAGTCGAATCAATAAATAAGATCGGGAGCTCGTCATTTTGATTGAACAAATCCTCGTAGGCTAGGTTGAGCTCTTCGATATACGAAAACTCCATATTGCGCTCGTAGGAGCGGTCCCGCGTCGAGATGCGCTGCATGGCAACCTCGGTAGAAACGCGCAAATATACGATCAGATCCGGTAGGGGGATGCGTTCGGCGAGCGCGTTGTGCACCAGCTGGTAGGTTTCGATCTCGTCTCCAGTCAGATTCAATCCTGCAAATAGCGCGTCCTTAGCAAATGTGTAGTCTGCGATCAGGTCGCCATTGGTGAGCGCTTGAGGAACAGCATGATGCTGCTGGCGGTATCGGCTCAGCAGAAAGTAAATCTGAGTTTGAAAGGCATAGCGGTAGCGGTCTGAATAGAAATCAGAGAGGAAGGGATTTTCCTCGAAAACCTCCAGCAATAGCTCCGCGTTGAACACGGGCTGGAGCAGGCGCGCCAGGGAAGTTTTCCCGACGCCGATCACACCTTCTATTGCGAGATACATTCAGGTTTACGGTGGGGTGCTGCAGACGTAGGATACTCGGGTTGCGCGGCGCTGGCAACAGGAAGCGCGCAGCGCTCAAGCTAATCGTGTAGGATGTCAAAGTTAATGAGATTGATCAAGTCAAGATTCGTTCTTATTCGCGTAGTTGGTGAGATTGGGATTCGAAGAAAGTGAGAATCCCCTACCTTATGTTCACACATAATGAGATTCGCCTAAAGCAAATAGTAATTGCTGATTTCATGAAATAGTCATTATCAGCATCTTCTATAACAAGCTCCTCTCTTAAACTGACCACACAGCTTGCGGAATCAAGGATCTGGGTGGCCCGCGGTATCGGAGAAGGGCGCTGAGGCCGAGGCGGTTGTGAGAATCTGGCTTCTCAGATGGCTTCGCTCGGGTGACAAACGGCTTCGAGCTGGGCGGCCTGAGGGTCGCTCCCTCACAAGGCTTTGCAGGAACCGGCATCTCGATTATCTCTTGCTTCTGACGCTGAATCCACGGTCCCTTCCAGCGAGTGGTTAGGCGGCCCGGCTGGAAGTTCGTTATCCTTGAATGCCCGCCTGCGAAATCAATCTCCGCACCGAGTCGAGGACCAACTCAGGTTCATCCCACATGATCGAATGTCCGCTATTTTCTGCCACGATTAACTCGCTATTCGAAGACAAACTCGCCAGCCGCTCCTGCGCCGCTGGCCACCATTCCTCCTGAAATGCTTGCCCGCCTGTATATGGTATGCCGTGAGTTATCACGATCAGCGGCACGTCGCCGAGCCGACCGAACCCTCCAGCGACCCGCAGTTCAGCAGGGGTTAGACGGTAGGCAGCACCCCCACTGATAGCCGCTTCCCAGATGTCCGACCTTGCTAGCTCCCGGTGATACGGTTGCACAAGCTCATCTGGAAGATCGGGAATGGGGACCGCCCCAGGGGAAAACCGCAGCAAGAGTCGCATAATGCCGAACCTGGACAAGAGAAGCGGCGCCTGGGCTTCCTTAAGTGACTGTTCTACGAATTCTAAATTTGAGGTATCGAAGATGCTCTCCTCCTCAGCAGCATCTAGCAGGAGAACGCCGGCGACATCATCGGGGTACAGTCGAGCATAAGTACGTACATGTAAACCTCCCTTCGAATGCCCCACCAGGATGTAGGGCCCTGGAACCTCAGCCGCTGTGAGCAGCGCCTTGAGATCGCGCGCGCCTTCTTCGAAGGTAAGTTCTGTCGGGCTTGGATCGCTCCAACCGAAACCTGGTCGGTCATAGGTACAGACGTGTGAGAACTCCGCCAGTCGCTCTTGGAGAGGCCACCATTGGACGGACGAGGATCCCCCGCCGGCTTCCAGAATGACTGTCGGTGAACCAGTACCCATGCAGCTCAGGTGTAAATTCCGATCGCCGACATCATAGAGTTGGCCTGGCGCAGGAAAGTTTGCGACATCACGGTTCCCGGAGACTTTCTCGTAAACGACACCGCTGACCAACACCAGGACCAAGAGCCCAATCAGGCCTGCAAGCACGATCACGATCCACTTGAGCACTTTACGCATAGCACCCTCTTCCCTCGCCAGCACATGTTTCTTGGCAAATCCATTCGGTAACCCATTGTACAGGGCCGTTTCATCAATTTGTGATCATCCGTAGCCAATAGACAAAAAAGCGGCAATCGGAGAGACGTACTTCGTTCCATTTGTTACCCCATCCACCCCAGCTCAAACCCCTCGACCATGCCGGGCAGTGATATTGCAATCCGTCTGACCCTCAACTATTCGGGCAGGCGTACACGGTTCGGCTCCCCAGCGAAGAGCCTCACTTCCAATAACACTTCTGCTTTGGGTTTTTGCTTATGGAGGTGGGTTGCTCTCTTGAAGGTGCGGCTCGTCCGCGCTTTTTAATAGAGGGCTTTCCGGAGACGATGCCACCTGGGTTGAGAGGGTGGAGAAAAGATCCCTTCCACCCCCGGATTGCGCTTCTTGACTACCCGTAGAATTCTAAATTCTCGACTTGCCAAAAAATTCATGTGGATTGAGCAATAAAGATATCGAGAACGTTGGCTCTACGGAGCCCTCAATGGCGAATCGAATCGAGATAGAATGCGGGAGAGAGGACGGATTGTGATGGACGACGACAAACAGGGTCACGAACACCATGATACGAGCCAAGAGGATCGCGGAGAGGCTGCCGTCACCGACCCTTCAGCGAGCGCTGAAGCACAACCTCACGAACAAGAGCAGGTTCGTCAGATGGATGAAGCTCAGCCCCCTGAGCAAGATGCCGGCGCGCACGGGGGGCATGAGGGATCTGGACCCGCCGAGGATCTGATATCTTCGGCGCGCGCAGACCATACCGGACACGAGCAACTGTTCCGGAGGCGGTTTTGGGTATGCCTGGTGCTTTCCATCCCGGTCCTCATTTACAGCCCAAGTGTCCAGGATTGGTTCAACTTCACCGCGCCTCTATTCCCGGGAAGCGTATGGATCTCGCCGGTGCTATCGGTCGTCATCTACATTTATGGCGGCGGTCCTTTCCTGCGCGGGTCGGTGCCCGAGCTTAGGAATCGGAAACCGGGGATGATGACGCTGATCACTCTGGCCATCAGCGTTGCATTCTTCTACAGCGTGGCAGTGCTGTTCCTACTCGAAGGCGATACCTTCTGGTGGGAACTCGTGCTCCTGATCGACGTCATGCTCTTTGGCCACTGGATGGAAAAGCGCAGTGTACGGCAGGCCTCTGGAGCGCTGGGCGAGCTGGCCAAACTGATGCCTGATACGGCTGAGCGGATCGACGCGGAAGAAGCCGTGAAACAGGTGGCCGTCAGCAAGCTGCAACTGGGCGATCTGGTCCTGGTGCGGCCGGGTGCCAACGTGCCGGCCGATGGAGTGGTTGAAGAGGGTGAGTCGGACGTCAACGAGGCCTTGATTACAGGCGAGTCGGTTCCGGTAAAGAAATCAGCCGGTGACACAGTCATTGGCGGCGCCATCAACGGGGACGGCAGCCTCCGTGTTCGGGTGGAAGCAACCGGCGATGATACGGCTTTGGCCGGGATCATGCGGCTTGTGCTGGAGGCGGAGCAAAGCAAATCGAACACACAGGTCCTGGCCGACAAAGCCGCGGGCTGGCTCTTTTACATCGCCGTCGGTGTTGCGATCCTCACTGGCGTCGCGTGGACGATCGCGATCGGATTCGAATCGGAGGTGATCGCGCGCGTTGCAACGGTGCTCGTCATCGCTTGTCCCCACGCCTTGGGGCTCGCAATCCCGCTCGTGGTTGCGATATC
>CAYZXF010000353.1:0-1844 GCA_964482355.1 uncultured Anaerolineaceae bacterium
GATTGAGTTCCAACAGGTTTTGGTCACTGTCCGATCAAACTCGTATCTACAAATAGTTCATCCCGCAGTTTGCGGATTTCGGACGGCACCGGTCGCAGCACTTGCGCTCCGGTGTCCGTGGTGTGGAACCCCACCATCTTCGGAGGGGAAATTACTTCCTGTCGAATATTCGCCGTATCAATGGAAACCCCGAGCCAGGCCAGCGAAATCATCTCCTCCAGCGACATGTTTGTGCGCACGCCGGAAGCCAGCTGCTGATACAGGAAGGGCGCTTTGGCAATCAACGTTCCGATCATGTCGAAGCCCACCACCCGATCCAGGATTGCCAGGGCGACCTGCTGCTGCCGTTCCGCGCGCGAAAAATCACCTCCACCTGCCTTCCGATTGCGTGCGTATGCTAGAGTCTCGGCGCCATCGAGGTGATAGGCCTTAGGATCCAGCCAAAAGCTCGTTCGGCCGATGGGCGATATCTTCATTCGTTGTTTCACCAGCACATCGATGCCCCCAATCTCATCAATCAGGTTCTCGAATGTCGCGAAATCGACCACCGCATAGTATTGAATCGGAACTCCCACCACGCTCTCGACCGCCCTCATAGCCAGACCCGGGCCACCTCCTGGAAGGCGATTCCCCTCACCTGAGCTGTATGCGGTGTTTATGCGATTGTGTTGGAAGCCCGGAATGTCGATCCACAAGTCGCGTGGGATGGAAAGAATACTCACCTGTTTGGTAACCGGTTCGACCGATAGAAGGATCATCGTGTCTGAACGAGGCGCCCCAACTCCGCCCTGCCAGTCGCGAAAATCAAGCCCTAGAAGCAGGATCGTGACACGCGTCTTGCCATTCCACGGCATAGGCGTTACTTCTGGAAGCGGGATCGCTGATGTGGGATCGCCGGGCAACAATGGCTGTCCATCGCCATCGGCCCTGGAAACAATTGCCTGGAACGGATTGAGCCCGGTACCGGTCCATGCCGCAGTCAGATCCCGGGTAATGGAGTGCACCAAGATACCCAAAATGAGGATGGTGATCACAAAGCCACCCGTCAGCGCCGCGACGGCCCACTTCGTTCGATCCGATTTTGTTTCGGGGCTCAGAGGCATTCCCTTCTAGCGAAAAAGTGCACTATTGTACTCAAACGCTCATTGCAAGGTAGAGACCAACATTAAGAAACGACCGAACTATTCGCTCGGTCGTCGGGGCACAGTTTATCACCCAGCTAGAAGGAATTCATGGGTATCTAAAGGGTGAGCGATCTGCGGGGTTTTTATTTAGCAAGCTATTCTAAGCACGGGTAAACTTCACCCACGAACATCGTAGGAGGAAGCGAGTTATGGCAAGCGTTTTGATACTCGGTGGCGGCTCCGGCGGCGTCGCGGCAGCAGTTTCGCTGAGAAAGCAGCTGGCACCAGACGATGAGATCACGCTCGTCGACAGGCGTGATAGCTTCTTTTTTGGATTCAGAAAGACCTGGGCCTTCCTTGGAACCGCGTCGCTGTCAGAAGGAATGCGTCCGCTCAAATCACTTGAACATCACGGGGTTTCGGTTCGGCAAGGCACGATCGAATCCATTGATTCCGCTAGTCGCTCCGCAACCGTGGACGGCGAACGATTGGCGGCGGACGCCATGATTGTGGCCCTGGGCGCTGAAGCAAAGCCGGAGAGCATGCCGGGACTTTCAGATTACGGCCTCAATTTCTACGACCCTAAGAACATCGAAGCCGAAGCCGCCAGATTAGCGGCATTTGAAGGCGGCAGGGTGGCGATTGTGCTCCCGAACTCACCCTATCCCTGCGCTCCTGCTCCGTTTGAGACCGCTCTGCTACTAGGCGACTATTTCAAAG
>CAYZXF010000354.1:0-3325 GCA_964482355.1 uncultured Anaerolineaceae bacterium
GATGACGATTAGCGAGAGGAAAAAAGCCAGCGTGATCATCGTCACAACGATGACCCAGGGGAGCAGGTCGCGATCACGGTCCCATTTCCTAAGGCCGACCGCGCTGGCGAAAGCCGCCATCAGCCAGGACCAGAAGACCAACGAGCCCTCTTGCCCTCCCCACAGCGCAGTTACTCTCAAGTAGGGAGGCATGGCATTGCTGGTTACCTTGGCAACGTATGCGATGTCATACCGGCCAGCTACCAGCAAAGCGATGATAGCTAAGGCTGCTACGCTGATCATCGGCCAGGAAAGCAGCATGGCTCGTCGTGCGCTCTCGACCAATTCAGGCCTGTTTCGACGGGCGCCATAAGCGGCCGCTCCTGCACCATAGAGTGCCAGCACGAGCGAGAGCACCAATGCTGCAAAGCCTATTCCTTCGATCAAGAGTTTGCCTTAGATGGTTTCATGGTCGCATTCCAACCTCGCGCAGCGCCGACGGCAAGATGTGAAACTACCGTCGGCGGCTCAAAACCCAACGCTGCTTGCTCGCTCAAGTCTGACCCTCTGCGGATTGGAGGGGCACCTCCTGTTCATACCGAGTGGGGCATTTCAGTAGCAGCTCGTCCGCATAAAAAACACCGTCGTCACCCAAATTTCCGGTCACAATGGCCTGGGCCTCATGCCGGAGAAGATCGGGTTTGGCACCCACGTAGACCACCTGCAGGCGAGATGCATTCGGATCTCGCAAGGCGTCGTAAAGTACCTTAGCCAATCCGCCGCCAGCTTCGATCTCATCTAGATCTGCGGGCACGTTGGCCATCGCAAACTCGAGAGTTAGCGTATCGGTGTCATAGGAAACCGTATCCCCGTCCACAGCGCCGGATAACTTGATGGCTCGGCCATAGACTTCGTCCCCTTTGGTCAGCATCTCATCGATGGTGAGGTAATACTGGGCAGCAGCCTGCGTGGAGGACACAATCAGATACACCACGGCTGCCACGATGAGCAGCCCCCCAATAATGAACTTTGCACGGCTGCCGGAGCCGGATGGTGCGGTAGATGTGGTCATACAACCTCTCCGCTAGCTTCGGCGATTCTATCACCCCGACATCCGACGAATGTCATCGGATTGCTGAGATGTCTTCCGACATAAGGGTCATCGTCTGGCGTTCAGATTAGATTCAGATGATACGCTGAAGATTGAGCAATGAGAAGCAGACCTTACGCAAGATGGCGTTCTCGGTCTTGAACTGATCTCGCCAAGGATTTATGCGTCCGGTTATTGCCCGGATGCGCCTATCGTTGGCGAAGTTGAGTGCCGCACTGACGACAGTAGACATCACTGATTCCGGCGGCTGCGCCACAATTGTGGCAGTACACAGTGGATACTTCTAATTCAACCTCCGGCGTGCTCCTTCTGCGTCGCCGCGGCACTCGTCCGAAACCAGGCCGCCGCCTTAAGACAAAATAGTAAGCCACGCCACCGAGAAGTGCGATCCCTGCGGCTCCCATGAGCCAGGGGAGAATATTCGGATTGTCCAAAAGCAAATCATCAGGAGCAGAGATCTCTCCGAGGGGTTGAAGCAAGTCAATTGATAGTCTTGGATCCGCTTTTTGGTAGGTCACGCTGATGACTGGGGCGCTGTCAGAGAGCTGGGGTCCCATCTCAGCGGTCAGATAATTTAGACCATAGTCGCCCTGATTCACACCATCCGGCGCAGGTCTGACGATGAGGTCGGTGGCCCCTATCGGCTCCTGGACTTGGTAGGACAGGGATCCAAGTTCGTATTCGCTCGGCCAATCGAAAAGGAAACTTCGCGTAGTTCCCGCAATATCCATGTGCGCGTAATACTCGAGTTGGCCGGATCGAGATTCGTTTAGTTCGACCTGGATGATCTGCCAGTCGCCTGCGCTCGCGCTTGTGAAGGCTGCATCGAATAAGCGACCGTCGGCACTGAGCCAGGCTACCGCATGGGGCTGCCCCGAGGCAGCGGGGACCGGCAGCGACACCTGGGCCGGAAGCGGAGTATCCGCGGCGATCTCAAAACGGTAAATCACAAGAATCGCTGGCTGGTCGAACTCGGGCCAGAGGGCTACCTCTAGGTGCTCAATTGGTGCGGTTGTCGCCTGAGCGAACGCGGTTCTTGCACCGATAAGGAGCAGAGTGAGGGCCGCAACCACGAATTTCAGCATGCGCCGTCCGGTTGGTACGAATGCCGCCGCCTCATAAAGGCGGCGGCAGTAGATGCTTCTTTTGCTAATTTTGAGGGGTCTACTCGAAGGTCTTCAAGAATGCCAGCAAGTCGGCCATGTCTTGAAATGTGAGCCGATCGCCAAAATTGGTAGGCATGATATCGGGCTGGAAGCCTTCAACGATATGAACGTTGGTCTCGACCACCGATTCGATCAAGTATTGGTCGCCGGAAGTTGCGTTTCCGGTGTAATCATCCTGTTGAATGCGGATCCCGCCGCGTATGCCGATGCCTGGTAATCCATCCATCGCTTCCCAGGGAGGACCAACTTCACTGAGTGTGTGGCATGCGGTACAGCCAAGGGTCTCCTCCGCCAGCACCTGCCCGGCCGCAACATCTCCCTCTGGCAACTCAACGAAGATATCGCTGCCCATCATTACGCCATCTGTGGACTCTGTCGGCTCGATGCCTGCTACAGCACGATCTCCCCAGTTCATGATGAAGGAAACTACATTTTCAACTTGATCGATCCGGAGCGATCCGCCGAAGGTTTGGCTCCAAGTTGGCATTGGCTCTGGGAAGCTGGATCCTTCGGTGGGAAGCGGTCGTCCAGCTGAGACCGTCGAACTCAAGAAGTCGTCCAGAGATCCCGACCACCCGATCGCGTTGAGGTAGTCGCCACTAAATAGATCGGCACGGTTCAGTGCCGGGCCACGTGGCGTTCCCTTGCCCCGCGGGCCGTGGCACTCTGCGCAGTTACTCTGGAAAATTGCGGCTCCCTCTTCAATCCGACGCGACTCGTAAGACCGCGTGAACGATTCCATGCGCGCTGGTTCCAGGGCACTCATAATGATCAAAAGCACGACCGCGCCAATAAACGCGAAAGTTCCGCCGGCGACATAATACTTCACCGATTATTCACCCTGTCCATAGTCGCTGTTACGGTGGAAGAAGAAAACTTCACTGAACTCAGTGGCCGTGCCGGTCTCAGGATTGACCCACGCCACACGGAGTGTGATTTTCTTGAGATCCGTCTGCCAATCTTCCACAATCATGAAACCTTCGACGCCCGCATAGATGGGGTTGTCTCTCGCATGCTCCAGTTCCCGATCGAAGGTCTTGAGCAGCTTGGATGTGGTCCGGGTCGGAGC
>CAYZXF010000355.1:0-6335 GCA_964482355.1 uncultured Anaerolineaceae bacterium
GGTGAGCGCCGACTGAGGCCGGCATAATCTGAAATCTCTTCCGAACCGGCGGCCCTCGCGAACAGGATAACAATTGCAAACGCGGCCAGGTTGGTAATGACATAAGCCAGCAGGTAGAACATCATGCTGGCTACTCCGAACACGCTCAGCGCCACTAATCCGATCAGTGCATAGCCGGCGTGCGCAATCGAGGAATAAGCCAGCAGCCGCTTGATGTTGGATTGGGCGAGGGCAAGCACGTTCCCCAAGGTCATGGTGGCAACTGCCATGGCAGCCAGGACCGCTGCCCAGAAGCCATCGATCGAAGGAAAGGCAATCATCATGACCCGCGCCAGTACCGCGAAACCGGCTGCCTTTGAGGCAGTCGAAACGTATGCAGTGATTGGCGTGGGCGCGCCCTCATAGACGTCGGGCGTCCAGAAGTGAAACGGCACCGCCGCTATCTTGAAACTGAATCCCACCAGCATCAACACTGCGATACCCCCCACTAAGAACAACGACATTCCGGCGGTCGTGATTCCGTCGGCGATGAAGTACAGGTTGGTCTCGCCGGTGAAGCCGTAGATCATGCTGAAGCCGTACAACATCACGGCCGAAGTCACCGCGCCAAAGAGGAAGTATTTGAGTCCAGCTTCGGTCGACTTGTCGTCAGCTTTTATGAATCCAGCCAATATATACAGCGGGATGGAAGTAGTTTCGATGGCCAAGAACAGCATGATGATGTCGGCTGAGGAAGCCATCAATACCATTCCGAGCGAGGTGATGAGCAACAGCCCGTAGTAGTCACCCCGATTGCCTATGATATCGACATGGATTGAGAGCAAGCATGTAATCGCTGCGGCAAAGAGAATTAGCACGGTGAAGAAGAACGCCAGCCAATCCCAGCGCAGCATGCCACCGAGCACCAGCGGCTCGTCTGCGGGGGGCCGACTGAAGGCCAGCGTGGCCAGCAAGATCAGCGTAACCCCGGAAGCCGCCAGCCAGCCTAATATCCGCCGGCGGCTGGGTTTCCAAACCAAGTCGAGAATCAGCAGCGCCACTGCCAGAGCAAATAGCAAGAGTACTGGCAGGATTGCAAGCAACCGGTCGGGAGCGAACTCAGTAAAACTCAACTGGCCCATCCCAATGCCGACAGCAATAGTACTGGCAGTGTCGCAGGCAGCCGGTCAGGCGAGAACTTAGTGAAACTCAACTAGCCCATCCCCAGCGCACGCAGGACCGCGTCCGCTCCAGAGGCGACCATGGGTGCCATAACCGCCGGATAAATACCGACTAGAACCAACAGGGATGCGAGCACAACCAGCGCCACCTTATCCTGAACCAGCACATCTCCAACATGGCCCTCAAACTCATCCGGCACGTTTCCAAAAAAGACTTTCCCGATAATGCGCATGATATAGGCAGCCGTTATCACGATCGATACCACAACCACGATTGCGATGATAGGTTCGGTCTGCCAAAGCCCCATGAAGATCGGGAACTCCGCAACAAATCCCGAGAATCCTGGCATGCCCATCGATACCATGCCCCCTATGATGAACGCCACGGCAACCAGCGGCATCGCTTTGCTGAATCCTCCGAGCCTGGGGATGTCTCTTGTATGGACACGGTCGTAAATCATCCCGACGACAGCAAAGAAGAGAGCCGTCATCACGCCGTGCGAGAACATCTGGATTCCCGCGCCGGTCAGTCCGTTACGGTTTAGTGTCGCAAAACCGAGCATGACCAAGCCCATATGCGAGACCGACGAGAATCCAATGACGTATTTGAAGTCGGTCTGCACCATGGCGATGAACGCGCCGTAAATAACGTTGATGCTGGCTAATATCAAGATGAGCGGCGCCCAGAACGTGGCCCCTTCTGGAAGGAGCGTGATGCCAACTCGAAGTGCCGCGAACGCGCCAAGCTTCATCAGCACGCCCGCGTGGAACATGGAGACTGCGGTAGGGGCGGCGACGTGGCCATCCGGCGACCAATTGTGGAATGGGAAAATGCCGGCAAGGACGGCAAACCCAAAAAAGACGAACGGGAACCAGATGCGCTGAAAGGTGGTCGAGAAAGTCGCCGCCTGTAGTGCCAGCATGTCGAAAGTTCCGAGGCCCGAGGTGAAGTACATGACCAAGGCCCCTACCAGCGCGATCACGGATCCGATGAACAGATACAGCGTGAGCTTCATGGCGGCATATTCGCGGGTGACCTTCCACCCCCAGATCGCAATCAGCAGGAACATGGGAAATAGCGCGATCTCGTAAAAAAAGAACAGCATAAATAAGTCGAGTGCGACAAAAACGCCGAACACACCCGTAGCCAGGACAAAAAGGAAGAAGAAAAACTCCCGCGGCCTGTCGTCCAGCCGCCAGGAAATCAACACCCCGGTAAAGATCACAATGCCTGTGAGCAGCACCAGCGGAGCGCTCATGCCGTCTACCCCAATGAAGTAAGAGATACCTAGCACCGGAATCCACTCCGCGCGTTCTTTGAACTGGTATCCGGCCTCGGCCGAATCGTAGCCGATGAAGACCATAAGTGAGAGCACCAGGGTTAGAGTGGCCGCCGCCAGCGCGAACCAGCGGATCCAATCGTGGCGATCTTTGGGGAAGAACAGCAGAATTACGCCCGCGACGATAGGAGTGAAAATGATCACGCTGAGGATTGGGAAGTTCATGCCGCGGACCCCAATTTCACGCCTCGGAAAATTCGGTAGTCATCCCCGGCAAGCAATTCCCGGATGGGCCGAAGTTCGGCTATGCGCAACGCGACGCAGCTCCTAAGGCTCATGCCCCGACCAACCTCATCACAGTCTGATTGAAGACTTCGACGATCCAGCTCGGCCATACACCGATCAACAGCATGAGTGCCATCAGAGGCACCATCGCAATAATTTCTCGCCGATTGATCTCAAGCGGCGTATCTGCGTACTTCTCGTTCATGGGCCCATGCAGCGCCCCGCGAATACCTTTGAGAATATAGATGCCGGTCACCAGCAGCCCCAGCATGGAAAGTACGGTAAACACGGTATAGACCGGCCAGGCTCCCCGAATAACCAGAAACTCCGAAACGAAGCCATTGAGGCCCGGCAACCCCAATGAGGCCATAGAAGTGAAGATCAGGATTCCACCGAAGATCGGCGCGAGCGGAAACAATCCACCATAGGCGGACAAATCGCGGGTATGCGTGCGATCGTAGATCACACCTACGAGCAGAAACATTCCTGCCGCGGACAGACCGTGGTTGAACATCTGCAGCACCGCCCCGTTGACCGCAAATACGGCATCCTCTGCAGCCAGAGTACCGGAGGCATAGAATGCGGCTGCAATTCCAAGCACCACAAATCCCATGTGGTTGACGGATGAGTAGGCGACCAGCCGTTTGAAGTCTTTCTGGCCCCAGGCGGCAAACGCTCCAAGCACAATCGATATGGTCGCAAGGAGCGCTAGCACCCACGCAAAATCCCTGGCTTGAGCCGGATATAACGGCAGAACCAGGCGAAGGAACCCATAGGCGCCCAGCTTCAGCAGCACCCCTGCCAGGATCATCGAACCGGCGGTCGGGGCTTCCGTATGCGCATCGGGTAGCCAGGTATGGAAGGGCCAGATGGGCACCTTCACGGCAAACGCGATGACGAAGGCCCAGAAGGCTATCGACTTGACGACCCCAATCGGGATGCTGATTGGTAGGCCGAGCAGGGTGAGTGGTTGATCAAGGACCGACCACTTGCGGGTGAGCTCAACAATATCGAAGGTATCTCCGACAACACCGATCAACGAGATAGCCAGCAGCAATCCCAGTGAGCCGGCCATGGTCAGGATCAGGAACTTGAATGAGGCATAGTTGCGAGCGGAGATTTCTCTGCCTCTCACCATTCGAGTGCCTTGCTCGCTCCCCCACTGGTTGATCAAGAAATACATTGGGATAAGCCCGAGCTCCCAGAACAAGAAGAACATCATCAGATCCAGCGTCAGGAACACACCCAGCATTCCTGACTCGAGCATCAGAAACAGCGCCAAATACGTTCGCAGACGATCTTTGACGTTCCAGGAAATGAGGATTGCAATCGGTGTGAGCAGGGTGGCAAGCAGGACCATGACTACCGAAATGCCGTCGACGCCCAGGTGGAAGCTGGCTCCGATCGAAGGGTACCAATCCACCTGCACCTGGAACTGGAATCCGGGTTGCGCTGGATTGTAGGCACTGAACATGTAGATCGCGAGCGCGAGCGGAATCAAGCTCGCCAGCAGGACGAACCAGCGGATCACCGAGCCTCGATCCTTGGGAATTAGAAAGATGAACAATCCCGCCAGGAGCGGCGTGAACAGGATCAAGCTCAGAAGATAGTCGTCAATCATCGCTTATTGATATCCACTCATACCAAGAAAAAGATGTACGAAAGCAGGGCTCCTATAAAGATCACACCTGCGATGAGATAGGTTTGGATGCGGCCGGTTTGAATGACGCGACCCTCATGCCCGATAGTTTTGATCCCTTCGCCGACAAAATCGCCCGACCCGTTGACGATCGGGATATCGATCTTGTTGCGCAAAAATCCACCCAACCTCCCGGTCAGGCTGGCCACCCAGTGAAGGAACCCATCGATCACACGGCGATCGATCCCGCGATACACAAAGGTTTCCGCGAACCAGTATGCGGGTCGGACAAACAGGAAGTCGTAAAGCTCGTCGAAGTAGTACTTGTTCTGGATCCAGACATAGACCCGCCCGAGCCGGGCCAAGGGGTCGGGCGCGCCCGCCTCGATTCTGCGATACATCAAGAAGCCGATCAGCAAGCCGCCTAGGGCCACCCCTACTGACACGAGCAATGGCACTGGATTGAATTCGAGCACCTCACTTTGTTCGATCAGCGTCGAGTCCACGAACTCATGAACGAAGTTCGGAACAAATGAGGACAAGACCGGGAATCCTCTGGGCACCCCCGCCCATCCAATCACCACGCTGAATATGGCCAGCACCACGAGTGGCAGGGTCATGGTCCAGGTGGACTCGCGAGCATGCTCGGCGGCCTTGGAACGCGCCTTACCCAGGAAGGTCATGGTGATCTGGCGTCCGGTGTAGAAAGCAGTGATGAGGGCCGCGAGCGCAAGGACGACAAAGATTGCTAGATGGCTGGTGCCGTAAGCTTCAGCAAGGATCTCGTCTTTCGACCAGAATCCGGCCGTAATGATTGGGAAGCCGGACAGCGTCAGGCCACCGATGAGGAACGTCCAGAATGTCAGCGGCATCTTCTTGCGCAGGCCGCCCATGTGGGTCATGTCATTTGGATTGATATGATCGCCTGTTTCGTGCGCACCATGCTCAACCCCGTGGATGACCGATCCAGATCCTAGGAACAGCAGTGCTTTGAAGAATGCGTGCGTGATGAGATGGAAGGCGGCGGCCACGAAGGCGCCGAGGCCGACCGCGGCCACCATGTAACCGAGCTGAGAGATGGTCGAATAGGCAAGCACGCGCTTGATGTCATTTTGACCAACTGCAAGCGTGGAAGCGAACAGCGCCGTGAACGCTCCAACGAAAGAAATGATCACCATGATTTCAGTGAGCGGATCCCCGTGGTGCCAGCCGGCGGTTATCAGCGGGAAGATGCGCAGAATGAGGTAGATGCCGGCGGAGACCATTGCGGCAGCATGGATCATTGCCGAGACGGGCGTGGGACCTTCCATGGCATCCGGCAGCCAGGTGTGGAGCGGCCATTGGGCAGACTTGCCGACCGTGCCGATGAAGAACAGCAGCGCGATTAAGGCTGCGGCCGAGGTTCCTGCCCCCAGCACCGAAGGTGTGGTGGCAAGCATCTCGAGCGTCTCGGGATTGAAGAGAATCTCGCTGTAGGTCAGGGTGCCGGTCAGCGCGTAGAGGTATGCGAGGCCGAGCAGCATGAAGACATCACCGACGCGGGTGGTCATGAAAGCCTTGACCATGGCTGATTTGGCGCTGTCCTTGCCATACCAGAATCCGATGAGCAAATACGAACAAAAGCCCATGATCTCCCAGCCAACGTACAGCACCAGGAGGTTGTCGGTCACGACCAAAGCAAGCATTCCGAAGGCGAAAAGTGAGATAAAGGCAAAGAACCGCGCGTACATTGGCTCGATCCCACCTGCGTGTGGCGGCAATCCGGGTCGATCCTTCGAATCGCTTGCCTTGCCGAAGTTGTGGTATCCCACGCTGTAGACAAAGATCGCCAGCATGGTCCACGCGACAAAGAACAGGGTTACGGCTGTGAGGGGGTCGATCCAGGTGCCGATGTTGAGGGACGTATCGCCGGTTGGAAGCCATTGGACGTTGGTGGTAACCGGAAGCTCACCGCCTGATACCGCGTAGAAG
>CAYZXF010000356.1:0-12438 GCA_964482355.1 uncultured Anaerolineaceae bacterium
TTCCTCGTCGAGCTCAGGATCTGCGATATAGGCTAGTTCGTAATTGCGGTTCACTGTTACTCCTCCCCACGGGTTTGCCCCAAACTCCCCGCGAAGGTGCGGAGAAATGGAGCGGAAAGTAGCCGATGGAGTTTATCACAGCGGATGGTGAAGGCCAAGGTAAGGCGATAGTTCAAGATTTCACGGTATAATCGCCCCATACGAGCTTAACTCAACATAAGAGCGAAACAGCTCAAACGTCAAGGTCCCCCAGGAGGAGAAATGGAAGCGGTTCCCATCAAATTCGGGACGGACGGCTGGCGTGGTCGAATTGCCGACAACTACACGTTTTCTTCCGTCCGCCGCTGTGCGGACGGTTTTGCAAAGTACCTTGCGGAATCTGAAGGGAAAGACCGGCCGGTTGTCGTTGGATACGATCGCCGGTTCGCCTCGGAAGCTTTCGCGGCTGCGGCATCTGAGGTTCTAGCAGGACATGGCTTTCAGGTACTGCTGACCCAAACCGCCACCCCCACCCCTGTCATTTCACATGCAGTGCGCGAGCACAGCGCGGCGGCCGCGGTGAACATCACTGCCTCCCACAACCCGCCCGCCGACAATGGCTTCAAGGTCCGAGACAGTTTCGGTGGCGCGATAGCGCCGCAGGATTTGAAACGGATCGAAGAACACATCCCAGACACACAAGAAAATATTGCTCGGATCCAGCTGAGCGAAGCGCTGGATTCCGGCGCCGTCAACTACATTGACCCTAATCCAGCGTATATCGCCAAGATCGAGACCCTTGTAGACCTGGATCGAATCCGGAATGCCGGCCTGCACGTAATGGTCGATGCGATGTGGGGAAACGGTGCGGGTTGGTTTGGAAACCTACTGGATGGCGGCTCAACTCAAGTTGAGGAGATTCACAGCGATCGAAATCCCATATTCCCCGAGATGCTACGGCCGGAGCCCATACCTCCAAATGTGGATGTGGGTCTTGCGGCTACCCTTGATACCGGTTCGGACGTGCTGGTGATTACCGATGGGGATGCAGATCGCGTTGGCATCGGTGACGAACGCGGTGTTTTCGTCGACCAGCTTCGGGTCTACGCGCTGCTCGCGTACTACTTGCTTGAGGTCCGCGGTGAGCGCGGCCCAATCGTCAAAACCCTATCTACCACCTCCCTGCTGCTCAAGCTGGCGGATATGTATGACGTCCCCATTTACGAGACCGGAGTAGGTTTCAAGTACGTAGCTCCCAAGATGCTCGAGGTCGATGCTCTCATCGGCGGCGAGGAATCCGGTGGATTTGCCTTCCGAGGCCACGTTCCAGAGCGAGACGGCATCGTTGCAGGCTTGTACATTCTGGACATGATGGTTCAGCTCGAGCGCAAGCCGTCGGAATTAATTGAATTGCTCTTCGACCGTGTTGGCCCGAGCTATTACAAGCGTGTCGACACTCCAATGGAAGCCAGCGAACGGGCGGCAAAGCAAGCCCTGGCAGAAAGCGCCGATCCGAGCCAGATTGGCGGTCTCAAAGTAACCGGCATCAACCGAACGGATGGTCACAAGTTCGAACTTGAAGATGGCGGCTGGCTCTTGGTACGGTTTTCCGGTACGGAACCGGTTGTCCGAGTATATTGCGAGACAACCGAAGAACAACGCGTCGATTCAATCATCGCGGATGGATTGGCAATCATTGGACTGTAATGAGCACCCTCACCGATACGCATTGCCATCTATCGCTCGATCAGTTTTCTGATGAGCTAGATCTGATTCTTACACGGGCCAGTGAAGCGGGAGTAGGCCACCTGCTTATCCCAGGGATCGACCTGGAAACCAGCCGGCGAGCAGTCGAACTCGCCGAAGACCACGACCAGCTATTTGCCGCAGTTGGCATTCATCCGCATAACGCTTCAAGCTATTCGGATGCGGCCAAAGATCAGCTCATCGAGTTAGCGCACTCTCCGAAGGTTGTTGCCGTTGGCGAGATCGGTTTGGATTTCTATCGCGATCATTCGCCACGTAATATGCAAATGGCCGCCCTGATCGATCAACTTTCGCTTGCCCGCCAATTGGAGCTGCCCGTCATCCTCCACAATCGTGAGGCTCAGGAGGAGCTTCTCGAAGTTCTGATAGAATGGGCGCCGACACTTTCGCGCCCACAGAAAGGCGTTTTGCACGCCTTCTCGGGCGACCGGCAAGGAGCAGAGAAGGCGCTATCGTCAGGATTTTTTATTGGAGTCGCAGGACCTCTGACATATCCAAGCGCTAGAGAGCTCCGCAAGATAATTCAAGACCTTCCCCACGATCGGCTGCTGTTGGAGACCGATTCACCGTATCTCCCCCCACAACCGCATCGGGGCCAGCGAAATGAACCGGCGTACTTGCCATTCATTGCCGAGGAGCTGGGAAAGCTGACACAAAGAGAATTCGACCAGGTCGTTGCGGATACGTCCGAGAATGCGGCCGGATTATTTGGCTGGCAAAATGGAAACTCGAGCCCTCTCCTTTCTTGAACTTGTTGCCGACGGCCTGGCGGCAGTCGAGGCGCGCATGCGCGCCGGGATGGTGGCAGAGCTCCCAGCGGTGGGAGAAGCCATCGACCAGCTTCTGAGCTCGGGCGGCAAGCGGATCCGCCCCACCCTGGTTCTTCTGGCTGGAGGTCTACTGGATTCAGATTATGAGCGAACAATTACGTTGGCAGGAGCTGCCGAGCTGCTCCACACTGCCACCCTGGTCCACGATGATCTGATCGACGGCTCAATTCTGCGCCGGGGCTTTCCTACTCTCAATTCCCATATGGAAGACGGCGCAGCCGTGCTGATTGGCGACTATGTGTTTGCTCGCGCCGCTTATCTCGCGGCTGAAACCGAATCGGTGCCGCTGATCAAGAAATTTGCTGAGACCCTGGCCATCATCGTCAATGGAGAACTTAACCAGCTCTTTGGCTCAACTACAGGAGATCGTAGACGAGACTACTTCGATCGCGTTTATGCCAAGACCGCTTCGCTCTTTGAGCTGGCCGCCGAATCTCCCGCGCTACTTGCAGATTCCTCTCCGGACACGGTGCAGACGATGAAGGAATTTGGGCGCCAGCTCGGGGTCGCATTCCAGATTGTGGACGACATACTCGATTTCACCGGAGATTCGGTCCAGGTGGGAAAACCAGTTGGTGGCGATCTCAGGCACGGGCTCATTACCCTACCGACGATTTACCATCTGGAGGCCAATCCCGACGACTCCGGCAAAATTGAAGCTCTTATTGCCGGCACATTGGACGCCCAAGAATCCGAACATCTGATTGAAAAAATTAGGCACTCGGGTGCGGTGGATAAAGCATTTCAAGAGGCATCAGATCACATTGAATCCTGCGTCGCTATGCTCGATGGATTCCCGTCCGATCGCCCCGAGCACCACGCGCTAACGGAGTTGGCAAGGTACGCCCTCAATCGCACATTATGACCGTCCATACTTCCCAACACCCGCTCGTAGCCCACAAACTGACGCGAATTCGCGATACCCGAACGGAACCCAAGAAATTTCGAGAGCTCATTCGAGAGATTTCGGCGTTCATGGCTTATGAGGCCACCCAAGATCTGGAGCTCACTGCGGTGAGAGTGTCTACTCCTTTGGAAGAGACGGACGGTGCGGACCTGGCGGAGAAGGTTGGGCTGGTTCCGATCCTGCGCGCAGGCTTAGGGATGGTGGAGGGTGTTTGGGAATTAATGCCGTCGGCCGAAGTGTGGCACATCGGGCTGTATAGAGACGAGGAAACGTTTCGGCCGGTGGAGTACTACAATAAGCTTCCCGTTGAACCCACCGTGGCCGTGTGTTTGGTTCTTGATCCAATGCTTGCTACCGGTGGATCGGCGGTTGCCACCGTTGATATTCTCAAACGCTGGGGGGTGGCCAGAATCAAGTTTGTTGGCTTGATTGGTGCCCCTGAAGGGATCGCATCGATGGAAGAGCAACATCCGGATGTCCCGATACATCTGGCCGCGGTTGACGACCACCTAAACGATCGGGCCTTTATTGTCCCCGGCCTGGGCGATGCCGGCGACCGTCAGTTTGGAACTGCGTAGCTTCCCTCCCAGAAATCTCAGCGTAAGAGTTAGCGACCGGCAGCTTACCGCCTACAGCCGCCCAACCTCCCTTAAGATTAATGCGATTTGAAGACGGTGCGCTAAGAGCTAAGCGTAGCCTGGTAACCGTGAAGGTGCTCGTTCAGCCAGTTTGGAGTACGTTGCCGCTGAAGCAGCTTGTTCGTGAGTTGCAATGCCTGTTCGTTATCGCCGGTTTGATGCAGGACATCGATCATGACCGCATTTGCAAGAATGTCTTCAGGGGCAGTATCCAGTGCTTGATCCAGCATGCCCGCTGCAACCTCCGTCTCGCCAACATAGAGAAGTGATCGAGCATCTAGAGCTTCAAGAGGGGTCCATTCGGGCGAGATCTCATACAGCGCATCAATGGCGGGAAACATCCCTCCCGTTTCAGCACCCAGGAATAGCGCCTGCGATAGCATATTGGATACTCGTAAATCGTCCCCTGGACTTGTCCCTGTAAGCTCGAGGCCCTTTACCAGTGAATCTGCGGCACCGATATAGTTGGCTTGGCCAATGTAAAGTTCGGAGGCCCTCGCAAATTCTGATTTGGCAGGAGCCAGTTCGCCTTCGGACGCAAGAATTATAGCCAGCTCGAGATGGGCTTCAGGGTTGTCGGGATCCTCACTAACTAGCTGCCACGCTGAGGGAATCGCTCCTTGAGGAGAGCCTTCTATTGCCCCCCGAGGAGCGCCGTCGATCGC
This sequence comes from uncultured Anaerolineaceae bacterium, assembly GCA_964482355.1. Taxonomy (GTDB): domain Bacteria; phylum Chloroflexota; class Anaerolineae; order Anaerolineales; family E44-bin32; genus JADFRG01. The sequence goes on from CAYZXF010000356.1 coordinate 4,787, forward strand.
CCCCTGTGGAGCGCCCTCGAATGAATTTTGAGGCACCTGATCAAAGGCCGCGACGTCGTGCGGTTCGTTAGCAGGTCCGGCTTCTGATCCTGACATCGCAAATCCAAACGAAACGATGCTCAGAAGGGCCAACGCCAGCCCGCCGCCAACCCATGCCCAGCGCCTTGGCCTTTTCTTCAACCCAGCATCGGATGCTGATCGGGCGGATTTTTCCGAGGAAGCATTTCCAGCGGGTTCCACAACTCTCTCGGGCACCATTTCCTCAGCTGTGGCTCCGTCAGGTACCGCAATTGGATTCAGTGCATTTTCTGCAGCTGTGGCTCCGGCTGGTTCTGCAATTGGCCCTGGGGCGCCCGCTGCGGCCACCGCGATGGGGACCGCAGCTCCCACCTCATCTTCATCCCAGGGCGAAATGCCGCGGGCGGCGCTGTCGAACGCATCCACAAGCTCTTGAATCGAAGAGAAACGGTCACCGCGATCTTTTGCCAGGGCCTTAAGTAGCACGAGTTCCAGATCCTCGGGTATTTTTGCGTTGATTGAGCGAGGCATGGGCAGTGGGGTATAGATGTGATCGTGAATAATCGAGAACGGCGTGTCGGAGTTGTATGGGACGCGCCCAACTGCCAACTGATATAGCACAATGCCAAACGAGTAGATGTCGGTTCCGGCATCAAGATCCTTTTCCCCGCGCGCCTGCTCTGGAGAGATATAGTGTGGGGTTCCTAGCAGTTGATCTCCCGAGAGAGTCGATTCACCGGCTTCCGCCATTCTCGCTAGCCCAAAATCAGCCAGGTAAACGTTCCCGGGGTCTGCCAGCAAAACATTGGAGGGTTTGACGTCGCGGTGAAGTACGCCCTGACTGTGCGCATAGGCGAGCGCAGCGCCGACAGACTGCACGATCCCAAGAATCTGGTCCTTGCTCGGCCACTGACGATCGATCACCGCTTTCAAGGTTTCGCCCTCAATAAACTTCATGACCAGGTACGACTGCCCGTTGTGGTCCGCGTAATCAAAAACAGGCACGATGTTTGGATGGTCAAGCTTGGCAACTACGCGCGCTTCCCGCTGGAACCGCTCAGTGAACTGCGGATCCTGCTTGAAAGCTGGGTGCAGCACCTTGATTGCCACGTAGCGATCGAGATTGGGGTGGTAGGCCTTAAAAACCGTGGCCATCCCGCCCTGACCGAGCTGCTCGATAATGCGATATGGACCAACGTTTTCGCCGTGCTGAAATGGCATTTGCATTCCCTTGAGGATCAGACTAGGACGCTCAAATTATGGGAAGAATATGTGGAAGTGAACAGTGAGTAAATTGTCAGGGCGAACTGCGGAGTAATTAGGCGTGGGCGGCTTAGGCTTGCAGTACTGTAAGGCCAGGAAGCTGCCGACCTTCAAGCAAAGCGAGAGAGGCGCCGCCGCCAGTGGACAGGTGCGTAATTTCATCGGCCAGGCCGGCCTGGCGAATTGCGGAGGCCGAATCCCCACCACCTACGATGCTCACGGAGTTGCTTTGCGCAATAGCACGCGCGAGCTCCATCGTGCCTGCTGCAAATGCCGCTATCTCAAACACGCCCATGGGGCCGTTCCAGAATATCGTCCCCGCCCCCTCGACCTCGCGCTCGAAGGTTTCGAGGGTTTGTGGCCCTATATCCAGCACCCGCCAGCCGCTGGGAACCTTTGCTACCTTCACCACCTGCACAGCCGCTCCGGATGAATATGCGTCCGCCACTACCGCGTCCGTCGGAAGGTGTAGTTTCTCGCCAGCGATCTCGATGAGCTCGAGGGCGACCGAATACGAATCAGGTTCCGTAAGGGATTCGGCCATGTCCATCCCCTGGGCCGCAAGAAATGTGTTGGCCATGCCGCCACCGATAAGCAATGCTTCCGTACGTTCGATCAAGCTGCCCACAACCCCAATCTTGTCCGAGATTTTCGCTCCGCCCAGCACTGCCACAAATGGGCGTGCAGGATCTATGATCGTGGTCTCCAGGTACCGAACTTCCTTCTCAACCAGTAATCCGGCCGCGCTTGGCAGGAAATGAGCGACACCTTCGGTGGAGGCATGTGCCCTGTGAACGGTCCCAAATGCGTCGTTTACGTACACCTCGCCAAGCCCCGCCAGGGTACGCGCAAAATCGGGATCGTTTTTCGTCTCCTCCGGATTGAAGCGCGTGTTCTCAAGCAGCAGAAGCTCACCTGGCTTGAGGGCTTGCGCAGCTCTCTCCGCATCCTGCCCAACCGTCTGGGGAACGAAACCAACCGGCCTTCCAACCAGTTGCTCCAGGTGTGCTGCAATCGGGCGCAGCGAAAGCTCCTCCACCACCCGCCCCTTCGGCCTTCCGAGGTGAGAGCAAATGACGATGCTGGCCTCACGATCCAGCAGGAACTGAATGGTGGGAACAGCGGCTTGGATGCGCGTTTCATCTTCAATTGCCCCATCCTTCATAGGTACATTGAAATCCACGCGCAGGAGCACTCGACGTCCACGCAAGTCGAGATCGCGTAAAGTCCGTAGTTTCACTTGAGCTACAGGGATTTGGCCATGTAGGCCGCCAGATCAGCGGTACGAACGGAGTAACCCCATTCGTTGTCATACCACGTTACGACCTTCGCCATATTGCCACCCATTACCATCGTGAACTGCGCATCGATGATGCTCGAACGAGGGTCCATCTTGTAGTCGGAGCTGACCAACGGTTCCTCGCTGAAACCAAGAATTCCTTCCATTGGCCCGACCGCGGCCGCTCGGAACGCCTCGTGAAGGCTCTCGGTGGTGGCTTCGCGCTCCAAGACCGCAACAAAATCCACAATGGAAACTGTCGAAGTTGGCACGCGCAAGGCGTATCCGTCGAATTTACCCTCAAGTTCAGGGATCACGCGCGATACGGCCCGCGCCGCTCCGGTGGTGGTGGGGATAATATTCAAAGCCGCCGCACGTGCCCGCCGCAGATCTTTGTGTGGCAAATCCAGCAGCCGCTGACCGGCTGTGTACGAGTGAATGGTTGTCATCAGCGCCTTTTCAATCCCATACTCGTCGTGCACGACCTTTGCCGCCGTTGCCAGGCAATTGGTTGAGCAGCTGGCATTGGAAACGATGTGGTGACTCTCCGGGTCATACATCTCCTCGTTGACCCCCAGAACGATCGTGACGTCCGGATCACTGGAGGGCGCGCTGATGATCACTTTCTTTGCACCAGCCTGCATGTGTCGCGAAGCCTGATCGTGGGTTCGAAACACCCCGGTTGACTCGATGACGATATCGACTCCCAAATCACCCCAGGGCAACTTGTCAGGCTCAGATTCTGATAAGGATTTGATGTGATCGCCATTGACCGTGAGCCCATCCTCAGTAACAACGAGCTCGCCCTCGAATTTCCCATAGTTCGAGTCGTATTTAAATAGATGGGCCATGGTTGCCAGGTCGCCAAGGTCATTAAATGCGACCACGTCAAATTCCTTCGAGTACTGTTCCACCAGCACTTTTAGAACCTGCCGACCAATCCGGCCCAAGCCATTAATTCCTATTCGTGTTGCCATTCAACTCTCCGATTCCGGGGGCTTAATTGCTGCTGCTGAGAGCAATCCTGGGGTCCTCTGTTTCTGCGATGTGATTTCTTGCGAGGCTAATTCAACTCGCTGACGCGCTCGATATTTTCTACCTTTGGCCACTCGAGCGGGCCCGTTCTCTCTTCTAAGAGAGAGATCAAAATGTCCGCGAGCTGTTTCGAATGGTGGCGCCCGGCGCTGTCATGGTCGACCAGATCCGCGGCATAGAATGGAACGTCCTTCAAGCCCTGCTCCGGCGGCACCACCAAGGATGCACCTTCGGGTAATGCAACCTCCAAGCAGTCGTTCGCCACAACCACGTCGACCAATCCCTCGCCCGCGTGCTCAGCCAGCGCAGTCCAATGAGCTTCGCAATCATAATTATCGGTCTCACCAGGCTGAGTTGCGACATTGCAGATATAGGCTCGGAATGCTCTACTTGACCGCACCGCATCCGCGATGTCGGGCACCAGTAAATTTGGCATCACACTCGTGTATAGACTGCCCGGGCCGATAACGATCATGTCGGCGTTCAACAACGCATGGATCGCCTCTGGATAAGCGGGTGGATCCGAGGGCTCGAGATAGACGCGCCGGATCTGGCCCGGCACTTTGGGAATATGGCTCTCACCTTGAACACGGATCGCACGGGCTTCAAGAGTCGGCGTCTTATCGGCCGAGAGCGATACGTCCGCCATGGTGGAGGGTAATACTCGGCCGCGAATAGCCAGCACTCGTGCCGCCTCTAGCAGGCCACGATCGAAGCTTCCGGTCACGCCACTCAACGCTGCAATGAAGAGATTGCCGAATGAATGCCCCTCGAGCTCTTCCCCCTCAAGGAACCGATACTGAAAGAGCTGAGTCAGCAAGTCTTCATCATCGGACAGGGCCGCCAAACAGCTCCTCAGATCTCCCGGAGGTGGTAGCCCCAGTGACTTTCGCAGTCGACCCGAAGATCCTCCATCGTCCGCCATCGTAACGATTGCCGTAAGGTTGCCGGTGCGCACCTTCAACCCTCTTAGCAGAGTCGATAACCCGGTGCCTCCGCCAATGGCCACAATCTTCGGCCCCCTACCCAACCGGCGGTGCCTGGCTACGACCTCTACGACGGGCCTTCCCGGTCTAACGTATGGGCTGAGCAGACTGCGATTGAGACGGAACAATGCCATCAGCGAAGCCGCCAACCCCGCAAGAAGCAGCGCTCCGACGACCACTCCAACCGGCAGCGAGGTGGTGCTCTCGAAACCTGGATTGCCAGAAAGCGCTGAGGCGCTAAACGAGATCCCGAGCGCGGTCAAGAAGATGCCAACTATCAGGAGCGCGATCCAGCGCTTGATGCCCAATCCGGGCTGGAGCCAGCTCCACAGCGTCGACAAACGTGTGCGTTTCTTAGGATTTCCGTCCACGCCGCGACTATACCAAAGTCCCTGACGAGTGTCCACCGGGTCGAGGGCATTGGTAATTTAGCCGAACTATACAGAGAGGTATAATCCGAAATACTAGACCCGAGCGGAGGGAGGACGGCCAATGGCCAGCGTTACTTTCGAACACGTATTCAAGCGATTTGGTGATGTCGTGGCGGTAAACGACATGAATATTGAAATTGAAGACAAAGAATTCTTGGTGTTGGTAGGCCCTTCCGGGTGCGGCAAGACTACTGCTTTGCGTTTGCTGGCCGGCCTGGAGGAAATCTCCGATGGCCAAATTATTATTGGCGACCGAGTGGTCAACGACGTTGCGCCAAAGGACCGCGACATCGCCATGGTGTTTCAATCGTACGCGCTCTACCCGCATATGTCGGTGTACGACAATATGGCGTTCGGTCTAAAGCTGCGGAAGACTCCGAAGGAAGAGATCCAGAAGCGGGTCCAGGATGCAGCCGAAATCCTAGGTATCGAAGAACTGCTTGACCGCAAACCCCGCCAGCTATCTGGAGGACAGCGACAGCGCGTTGCGGTAGGACGCGCGATCGTGCGCGAACCCAGCGTTTTCCTGTTCGACGAACCGCTCTCTAACCTGGACGCCAAGCTGCGCGTACAGACTCGCGCCGAGATCACGAAGCTTCACCAGCAGCTCGCCACTACCTTCATCTACGTGACCCACGACCAGGTGGAGGCCATGACGATGGCCACCAGGATCGCAGTGATACGACATGGCATCATTCAGCAGGTCGATTCACCTCAAAGACTGTATGACCATCCTAATAATGTTTTCGTAGCCGGCTTCATCGGATCGCCAGCCATGAATTTCTTTGACGCCAAAGTTGACCGCTCGAACGGTCAGCTGACTATCGAGTCGGAAGTATTTAACACCGCGATTCCAGAGGCGAAGGCGCCCATGTATCAGGATTACGTGGGCAAGCAGGTCGTCTTCGGTATCCGACCGGAAGACATTCACGATCCCAGTTTCACACCCGCCGATATTGAGACTTCCCTGGTAGATGCCAAGGTGGATGTGACCGAACTAATGGGCAACGAAATTTTCCTCCACCTTGAAGCCAAGGACAATGCGTTCGTCGGTCGAGTCGATCCTCGAACCGCCATCAAGGCTGGAAATGAAGTCCAGGTTGCCTTCAACATGGATAACATGCAGTTGTTCGAGATCGATGGCGAGCAAAACACAATTATTTAGCCCGCTTTTGACCAAACTCGAGGCCCCCGGACACGGGGGCTTCTGCTTGCACAGTTATTAGATGGACCCACTCGCACTGCTCGGTCAGCTGCAACACACATCTCGATAGATGGACTCACTCGAACTGCTCAGTCAACTACACCGCACCTCTACCAAGAAGATCATCCTGCTCGTCCTGGACGGCCTCGGCGGTCTTCCTATAGAGCCCGGCGGCGATACCGCGCTGGAGGCTGCCTCCACCCCCAACCTGGACCAGCTGGCTCAAGAAGGAACAACCGGTCAAACCGTTCCCATCTCACTTGGGATTACGCCCGGGTCCGGACCAGCGCACCTGGCGCTCTTCGGATATGACCCCCTGATACATGATGTGGGTCGAGGCGTCCTGGAGGCCACCGGAGTCGGGATGCAGATCGCGAAGGGGGATGTCGCCGCGAGAGGTAACTTCTGCACGCTGGATGAAAAAGGGCTGATCACGGATCGGCGAGCGGGCAGAATTCCAACCGATGCGGCTCTGTCAATTGTCAATCGACTGCGGGAGATCGAAATCCCAGGCTATTCTTTTGAGATCCAGCATGTGCGGGAATACCGATTTGTGCTCGTTACCCGAGGCTCGGGGCTTGAATCCGATCTTGCCGACACCGACCCTCAACAAGTTGGCATTGCCCCACTTGAAGTGATTCCAGAGCGCCCTGAATCTAGGCTTTCTGCGGAGCTGTTCAACCAATGGATCGAAGCTTCCCGCTCCGTGCTGGCCGGCGAGCCGGTGGCCAACGGACTCACTCTCCGAGGCTTCTCAACAAATCCCGAGTTACCGCAGTTTGGCGAGAGCTATGGCCTGAATCCAGCATGCATAGCCGTGTATCCAATGTACAAAGGCGTTGCAAGCTTGGTCGGCATGGAGATCTTGGATTTCGAGGGAGAAAGCCCGGAAGACGAGTTTACTGCCCTCGGAGCCAGGTGGAATGATTTCGATTTTGCCTTCGTTCACATCAAAGCCACCGACAGCCGCGGCGAGGATGGGGATTTTGAAGGCAAGGTGGCCGTGATCGAGGGGGTTGACCAGCAGCTAGGCCGATTGATGGACCTGAACCCGGCAGTTTTGGCGGTAACGGGTGACCACTCCACCCCTGCGCGTATGCGGTCCCACTCCTGGCATCCAATTCCTTTGCTTATCTGGGCACCCGATACGATACTGCCCGATGATTCAAGCAGTTACGGAGAACGCGTGTGTGCCCACGGCGGGTTGGGGACCTTTCCCACCAAGTCTCTGATGGCGCTCCTTCTCGGCCATGCTGGCCGCCTCAATAAATTCGGTGCTTAGCTCTTCCACCGAAATCGTGAGAATATTTGGACTAATGATGCCTGAGAACGTACACAAAGCTCCAATGTTTTCAGCAGTGCTATTCATAGCTGCCTCAACGCTGCTTACCGCCTGCGCCAGCGCAGCAGAATCCCTACCTGAGCCAACTTCAGAA
>CAYZXF010000357.1:0-2834 GCA_964482355.1 uncultured Anaerolineaceae bacterium
GATCGGAATGGCCACGCGGTACGAATTACGCCCTGGTGCCTATTACGACTCGGTGGTGCTGATGCAGCTCCAGCGATCTCTAGTTGGGCTTCCGGAAGTGATCGACGCGGGAATAGTTATGGGGACCGCCGCGAATCTGGAGCTGCTCGCCCAGAACGATCTGCTACCGGCGGGGATAAATGCCGTTCCGGAAGATCTCGTTATTGTTGTGGAAGCCGGGAGTGAACAGGCGGCCGATACAGCGCTTGGGCAGGTCGACGAACTGCTCTCGCGCCGAAGATCGGCGGTGGCCAGCGAATTCCGACCCAAGAGCATGCACTCTGCTGCTGAGATGCTGCCAGAGGCGGGTTGGGTCTTGATTTCGGTGCCGGGACGCTACGCGGCAGGTGTGGCGAACGAAGCGCTTGACCTGAAGAAGAACGTATTTCTCTACAGCGACAACGTTTCCATTGACGACGAAGTTGAACTTAAGGCGCGTGCAGATGAGCTCGACCTGTTGGTGATGGGGCCGGATTGCGGCACGGCAATAGTGGGCGGGATCGGCTTCGGATTTGCAAATCGCGTGCGGCGAGGCCCCATAGGCCTGGTTGGAGCCTCTGGCACTGGTCTGCAAGCAATTACTTCTCGCATTCACCAGCTGGGTGGTGGCATTTCTCACGCCCTCGGAACCGGCGCGCGGGATCTCAAAGGCAGTGTGGCAGGCGCTATGGCAACCCGCGGCATGGATCTGCTAGCCAACGACCCGGAGACGGAGGTAATCGTTCTGGTATCCAAGCCACCCGATCCAGCGGTTACCGCGCGGTTGCTGCAGCGGGCGTGGACGGCCGGTAAGCCGACGGTGGTGAGTTTCCTTGGTTACCCACCCCCGGTGAAGCAGCTCGGCAACCTGCACTTTGCGAGTTCTCTGATCGAGGCGGCCGAGCTGGCCGTCGGATTGATCGGCACGCAACAGGAAAAATCACCATCCTATGAGCTGCGTGGAGGAGCTCGGTATCTACGGGGACTTTTCTCCGGGGGCACTCTTGCGGCCGAGGCCCTCGCCGCGTTTCAGGCAGTGCTCGGGCCGGTTTACTCTAATATCGGCGAACCGCTCCTGAGCGACCCGCTTATGAGTAAGGAGCATGCGCTCCTGGATCTTGGGGAGGACATCTTCACCGTAGGCAGATTACACCCGATGATCGATAACGATCTCCGGGTACGACGCATTCGGCAGGAGGCGGCTGATCCCCAAGTGGGACTCATTTTGCTAGACGTGGTGCTGGGGGAGGGAGCCCATCCGGATCCGGCCTCGGAGTTGGCGCCGGCGATTGCCCAGGCGCGTGAAGAACACCATGTTGAGGTAGTTGTTATTCTTGTCGGAACTGACGAAGACCCTCAGGACATTGAGGCGCAAGAACAACAGCTGCGCCAGGCCGGAGCAGCAGTCTTTGGCGATACGGCTGCGGCGGTCGCTCATTCGGTGTCCCCCTTCATCGACAGCGGATCTAAGAAAGTCGACGCTGAATTCCTCTCGCAGCCGGTGGCTGCCATCAATGTCGGTCTCGAATCCTTTTACGACAGCCTGAGAGAGCAGGGCGCAAAGGCCGTACACGTGGATTGGAAGCCGCCTGCCGGTGGAGACGAGCGGCTGCAGGCCATTCTGCAGAAAATGAAGGGCTGAGGAATACCATATGGATATTGAAACCGCCAATCAAACCGCAGTCGAGCGAATGATGTCTGCCCGCCCGATGCTTACTGGACTTGCCCCAGCCCGATCCGTGATTCCAGACATGAAGGACAACCTGATATTGCATGCCGGACCGCCCATAGAGTGGGAGCGCATGTCAGGGCCACTGAGAGGGGCTGTAATCGGAGCGCTGCTATATGAGGGTCTTTCCAAGGACGAAAAGGGCGCGGTCGCTATGGTCGAAGCTGGCGAGGTGGAGTTTGCACCATGCCATCACCACGGCGCGGCCGGTCCGATGGCGGGCGTAATCTCGGCCTCAATGGAGGTCTACGTTATCGAGAACCCGACGCACGGCAATCAGGCCTACTCCACGTTAAACGAAGGCTATGGCAAGGTGTTGCGCTACGGTGCCTACAGCGAAGAAGTCCTGGAGAAGCTGCGCTGGATGAACGGCTCCATGGGACCGCTGCTGAAGGAAGCGTTTGAGCAGACCGAAGGTCTGGATATCCGAGCCCTACTGGCAGAAGCCCTGCACATGGGCGATGAAGGTCACAACCGGAATAAGGCGGGCTCGCTGCTGTTTCTTAAATTGCTCTCGCCGCTGATTGCCAATGTTGCCAAGGACGAGGCACTAGAAGCGGAAGTTCTGCAGTTTCTTGGCGACAACGCGCTGAGCGTGCTCAACCCGGTGATGGCGGCCTGCAAGGCGATGGCGGATGCAGCGCATGGGGTGGAAGGCAGCACGGTCGTAACCGCCCTGGCGCGCAACGGGACCGATTTCGGAATGCGCGTCAGCGGGCTGGGAGACGATTGGTTCACCGCCCCGGCCGAAATTCCCGACGGCCTATATTTCCCCGGGTTCTCGAGCGAAGACGCGAACGCCGATATCGGAGACAGCACCATTACGGAGACCGCCGGCATCGGCGGATTCGCCATGGCCGCTGCGCCCGCGATCGTCGCGTTCGTCAGCGGAACGCCGCAAGATGCCATAAACGCTACGCTGGAAATGTATGAAATTACCGTCGCTGAACACGACCACTTCACGATCCCGTCGCTGGATTTCCGCGGCACACCGACCGGCATTGATATCCGTAAGGTGGTGGAGCTTGGCACCACGCCGCGCATCAACACAGGCATCGCTCACAAAGAAGCGGGGGTGGGGCAGGTC
>CAYZXF010000358.1:0-4957 GCA_964482355.1 uncultured Anaerolineaceae bacterium
CTAGCACCAGCCAACCGCCTTCTGGCGCCTCAACCACTAGCTCTACAATGTTCGGTCCTTTATCGCTTAGAGCCGTCACAACTCCCGCTCCACCCTGCTCTGGTCGCGCAGACCCTTCAAGGAATGCGATAAATAATAAATCGGTGGTGGAGCTGGTCGCTCGGCGGGTAGCTTCAGCTGGGCTGGCGACCCACTCCACCGAGGGGACGATCCACGCTCGCGTGGGGTCCAAAATTGGCTCGTACCTAGGCAGGCCATCTGTTCCATGTACTGCTTGCCAACCGACGTCCATGGTTGGCAGCAATCGTTCGCGCTGCGCAGACGGAACCTGTTCGAGCCGATTCATCCAGAGGACGTATCGTGCGGGCAGCAATGGGTCGAAGTTATTTGCGGAGGACAGCCGATCCAGCAGCGGCGTATTCGGCAATCCGCTCTCTCGAACAATTACCCAGTCCAGTCCCGGCTGGAAGCTGTCGAAGCGGAACGCAACGTCAAATTTAATCTCCCGCTCCAGCTCCTCAGACATGTATAAGCGATGGTCTCCCTGGATTTCCTGGCTGAGAGCGGATGGCGCCGAACTGAGCTTAGCCGGCAGCATCGGATTGAGTCCGCGGCCGGCTAAGAACAAATCGAGTACTACAACGCTCAGGGCCGCAGCAACCCAGCCTTTTCGGCCAGGATCAGAGCGCAGAAGCGCCAGGATTCCGGACGCAGCGAGCCAGAACCCGGCCGTTGCTATGGCACGTGTGAATGTTGGCTCAATCTCCGTATCCAGGAGGTTAATCAAGGTGGCCATCACAAGAATGGCAATTGCCCCGGCGGTGCCCAGGCGAAGCCAATACAGCTTCTTCCCATAGGCGACCTTCCAGTGTTCTGCACCAAATCCAGCCAAAATCGAAAATGAGGCGACCAGCCACAAATTCCATCGGGTTGGAGCTTGAAACGCGGAGAAAGTGGGCACATAATCAAATAGGAATTTGAAAATGGGCGTATTGCTACCCAGGCCGAAAAGAAACGCGATCGTCGCAACACCAAGCAGGAACCATTTGATGCGGCCGACTCCCTTCGATGCCAGCGCACCAATCGCAAGCAGCAAGGGAAGTACGCCAACGTAAATGGCGTCTTCCCAGAAGTTTCCGTATCCCCAGTAATCGGCTGTGCCCGGGTTGCCAAATAGATCCGGCGCGACAAGGCCTAGCGCTCGCCACGGCCAGAATGAATAGGTAAGCGCGAATTCAGGGTCCAAATCGCCAGCTCGGTTGGATATCGAGGCGTACTCAAGAGTCGGAATGAGCTGCACCGCGGCGATCGCAAAGCCCAAAGCGCCGGCAACCGCCAGCATTAGAACTGCGCTCCGGATCGGGACCGAATTAGAGCGAGCGCGGAAGATGACCCAGACCACCAAAAGGATCAACGTGTACCATGCGACCTGCGCGTGACCTGCAAGCCACTGGAGGCCGAGCACGAGGCCAAGCAGTGCCGCTGCGCGCCACCTAAGGCTTCGCAGCAGGCCACTTGAAGCCGCGGAACTCGTTCCTGCGCTTCGCACCAGACCTTCTGCCGCATATAGGATCCAGGGCAGCCAGGCAGCTGTGGCGTTGATGCTGAGAAAGCCCGAACGGGCAACCAAATAGCCAGACATCGCATACGCGATTCCAGATATTGCCTGCGCGAATTTCCCCAGTCCGAGAGATCGGGCCAGCAGAGCCATCCCGAAGCCCGCCCACATGAGATGCAACAGCACCAGGAGCGTTTGACCCCAGGCAACATCGGTTGCTAGCAGAAGCCAGTTTGGCGGGTACAGCAGCGCCGATTGGTAGTTTGCAAACAGCGGCGCCCCCATCCCGAGCCAGGGATTCCAAAGCGGGAGATGACCGGAGAATGCAATCTCTTTGGCCGCCGAATGCCATGGCGTGAATTGGAGCAGTGGAGTGCCCCAGAAGAGCGCCCGTCCGCGGATCAGGTCGATTCCGAACAGTAGAATCGGCCCAACAGCGATGGGCAGCCACGGATTCAGCCTACGGAGTGCAGGTTTGGAAAATGTCATATTCGCCTTGACTTGCCACTAACTCCAGGCAATTCCAATCACCCGGGTCCCAGTCGCCGAGATCGCGTTCTCTAGGACCATGAATCAAGTAGTTGACTTTTTGCTCCTGGATAAATGCCATTCGATCATCATCGCTTGCGGACCGCTGGTAAAAGCTAGCGATTCTGGGTAGAAGTTCCGCCAATCCGGCTGTCTCGGGGCCATGACCCGCGACAACTCGGATCGGTGCCCACGCCGGCATAGGGTTGCTCGACTGGAAGGAGGCCAGCACAATGCTTGACGGTTCTGCCAACTCCCCCAATCGCCCAAAGGCTTCGATCTCCCCAAGAGGTCGGAAGGCGGGTTCGCGAGGGTTCATCGCGAGCTCAAGCCCACTTGCCAAAATCAGCAAGCTGCTGGGGATCAATAGGCTCGCCAGAGCGACGCGACCTATTCGTTTCGAGCGAGTGCCGAGGGTGGCAAGACCCGCCGCGGCCAGTACGGCCAATGCAACCCAACCTCCCTCAGGCAGTCGGCGTTGGATTGTGAGCGGAGCCCAGGCCAGAGCTGGGATCGCAATCGCCCAGGTGATTGGAAACAACATGCTCTCTTGCCTACGTCGCAGCAACGCTCGCGCGCCGAGCACCGCAGCAGGCAACAGGATGGCGAACGCTAGGAGATACAGAATGAGCGGAGGCGAGAGGATCAGGTTTTGGGCAGCCCAGGCTTGAAGGAAAGGGTCGGTAAGCGCCGCATAACCGAGATATGCCAACAGTGGCACGGATGGCAGCACGGTCCGCCCCAAGCGTCTCACCCAATCTCCCTTATCTGCCCCAAATCCTAGAATGGCTATTTGGTGGGCCGCCAGGGCTGCGAAAGCGGAGAGCAGCTCCGGCGAATGGATCAGCCCGGCCAACAGGAGCGCGAAACCGGATCGCCAGCTCGACTGATCCTGCAGATACCAGACAAAACCGATCAGCATCGCGGCTCTTGCCAGGGTGAGGTGTGGCAGTCCGTAGATGGCTAGAAACCCGAAGGTTTCGGGTGAGTAAAATTCGAGCGGCAGACTGCCGGCCACTTCCGGCTGCCCAAGTAAGATCAAGAGCCAGCCCAGACCGCCTCCGATCGTGGCAATAATTACCGTCCAGCGACGCAAAGCAACATTGTCGACGAAAATAGCCGAGAACCGATAGATCGCAATCACCAGAGCGGGAATGGCCGCTATCCGAAAGAGCTGGAAGAGCCCCACCAGTTGGCCATGGGATCCGCTGCTCAGCTTGCCGAGCAAGAGGTATGGCAAAAACGCCAACACCCCGGTTTGGTCCATGGTCGAGTAGGGGCTTCGGAATAACCATGCCCCTTCCGATCCGGCCAGCATCTTCGCGATATACGAGTTTCCATCCTCTACAGCAATCAGAAAGCCGGTAAAGCCCCAGGCATCGTCTCGGCCGAATGCCGCAACGACATATGGCAGGCTAGTGATCACCATTAGGACCAGCGAATAGAGAAGAGCCCAACGAATCTCTCGCTTGGTCATCGCCTGATCCAAAGCGAGGCCAGGACGACCAAGCCCAGAAGCGTGATGAGCGCACCAACGCGCAGCGACCCGGGGCGAAATGTGAATTCCACCTCATGCTCTCCTGCGGACAGCTGAACCGCACGCAGCAGGCCAGCATGGGTCTGGAGAGAAGCCGGAGAGCCGTCGATTGCGACTTCCCACCCAGGGTAAGCGATCTCACTCGTCACCAGCGTCCCAGGCCCGGAAGCCACCATGATGAGCCGATTCGGAGTGTGCGACCGGATGTGAACCGGGTCGCCGCCTATAACTCGGGCCCGAGGCTGCGCCTGCGGGTTGGTATAGAAATGCAATCCATCTTCCGTCTCTTCAAAATCAAGCTCATCGCCAACGATCGGATAAGCGGAGACAACCTGTGCTATAGACAGTTCTCCCATCAGAGTGGCGTCTGGTTTGAATCCCCAGTCTGCCTGCGGATCGCCCTCCGGGAATGGCGGTAACGTGACCGAGTACTGGCTGCCGTCAAACCCGGTAGCGCGCGACATGTACTCCCAGTAGGAGTGCAGCTGCAGGGGATTGATTCCGTCCGCCAATTCGAGCCCGGCGGAGGCGATCGAGGGTTGAGGCAGACTATAAGAAGGCGAAAACACGCGCTGGTTACTTGCTTCAATTTGCGCCGCGATCTCCTCGCTGTTCGGCGCTGCCCTTACTTCCAGCGTAGTCAAATTGACAAGGCTGAGATCCAGCACGATGAGCAAACCCCACCCGAATACTGTCCATTGTGGAGATTTGTTTTGGGAAATACCCGCCCAGAGGACAGCCAAGCCGATCAGCGCGGCTGAAATGATGGTTGCCGCCGATCGCAAAACAGCCTGATCTTGAAGCCATAGCCAGAGCGCCAGGATCAGCAGGAGGCCGGCGAGCGCCGCACCGATCAGTCTCAGCTGTCTGATCGGGATGCCAGCCTTCACGATTTGATCCAGGCCCAAGCCAGCCAGCATTGCCAGCGCAAACGAGGAGAGGAACAAAGTTCGAGGAGGGACTCGCAGCTGATCAAACCCCGGCAGGACGGCGGACATCAGCCCGTAGAGCGGCGTGAGGTTTCCTAGTGCGAGGACAACCGAGAACCCGACGATCCCCACCCAGAACCACCGGCCCTGCGCTCGGCCTGCCACGGCCGCAAGTGCCAGGAAGAGCACCACAACTCCGGCGTATATTTGCCACTCCGGCCAGCCGGCATACTCAGGAGCGAGAATATTTAATAGATAGAAAGCAGGTAGGCTGAGCTCCGTAGATTCGGCCAGGGATAGGTTGGCGCGAGTGCTGAGCGAGAGGTACTCCGCAAGCGGCGCCGCCAATATGGCGGCAATGGCTAAGGCCATGAGACCCGCGACGACCAGGGACGATACCGCCCG
>CAYZXF010000359.1:0-7967 GCA_964482355.1 uncultured Anaerolineaceae bacterium
CCCTCGCAGTAACCTGGCCTTTGGCGCTGCATCTGCATGATCGGGTTCCAGGATTCTTCAAGGCCGATAATTACGAGTACTTGTGGAAGATGTGGTGGTTCAAACACGCCATTCTAGACTTGCGTCAATCTCCACTGATAGCTCCCGATATCTTCTACCCCATGGGTTTCCAACTTGCTCACGCGGAGCTCACACCCCTGCATACGGTGCTCGGCCTGCCTTTGACGGCGGTTCTTGGAGAAATAGTTACCTATAACATCTTCGCCTTGCTGTCGTTCGTGATTGCTGGTTGGGCTACTTATCTACTGGTCAAAGATCTGACCGGTCAGCCCTGGGCGGCGCTTCTCGCAGGAACACTGTTCATGCTGATTCCATATCACACCGTCCGTTATGGTGGAATTCTCCCACAGCTCTCGATTGAAGGGATTCCCATCTTCTTTCTCGGGCTAGAGAGGTGGGCGAGATCCCACCGATGGCGCTGGATCCTGCTTGCAGGATTGGGATTTCTGTTGGCGGCCTGGGCTACTTTTTACTACGCGGCCGGCCTTCTACTTTTGGCCCCCCTGTATCTGCTGGTAAGGCTGCGCAAAACACACATTGGGCGCGAGCAATGGCTTCAGCTCGGACTATTGGCGTTGCTGATCGCTTTGATTCTCGTCCCGGCAGGGATTCCCTATTGGCAGTTGAGTCAGGAGATTTCGCTTGAAATTTCGTTGGCCGAAGTTGATTTTTGGTCCGCCAGCCCCACTGACTACTTAGCGCCACCAGGCCTTCACCCATTATGGGGTACCTGGGTGCGCCAGAACTTGCTTTCGATTCCCGACGAGTTCAATCAGATTGCGCTTGAGTTCGTTCTGGGGCTCGGGTTCGTCACAATTCTATTTGCCTTTTACGGCATCCGTCACGGCCTGAAGAAAATCACCCTGGCCTTCATCGTCCTGGCTGCAGCAGCGGCCGTGTTGAGTTTCGGCCCTCGACTGCACATTGGTCGCCACCCCATCACCATTCCCGCTCCGGAGGCTGCGGTCGAGAGTTTCCATCTCGTGATGAATTCTCTTGGTAATTTGCTGCCTTCTGGGGAGACCTACCAGGAGCTCGAGGAAAACGGCATTACGATCCCGCTCCCGGCCCTGTTTCTCAGGTGGCTCCTCCCACCACTGCTAGGAATGCGTGCCTGGAATCGGTTTGCAGTCTTCTTCAGCTTAGCGATCACGGTTCTGGCTGGGATTGGGTACGCGGCCTGGCTGAGGCGAGAGGTGATACCAAAATCGACGGGGAAATCTCGGCGTGTTTGGATTAGCGGCATCGTCGTAATAACGCTCGCCGTTTTTGAACTCTGGCCAGGGCGGATCCCCTTGCAGAAGATTGAAGCCCGAGCGGTTGACGCCTGGCTGGCTGAGCAGCCTGGCCAGTTCACGATCATGGAGCTTCCGATTTTGAGCGCCTTGAGCGCTCAACAGATGATGTACACCCGATATCACATGAAGCGAACGGCCTTCGCCTACGGCACCTATTTCCCTAACTGGTACCGCCAAACATTCCCGGAGCTGGAAGAATGTCCGGGGACGCAATGTCTGGAGAGGTTGCGAGAGTGGGAAGTTCGTTATTTGCTTCTCAACCAGGATGCGGATGATGCTGGCGGGCAGCTAAGGCAAAAACTGGATCGTTCGACTGATCTGGAATCCGTGATCGAGCTCGATGGCATTCGAGTGTACAGATTGCTTGCTCTGCCCTAGCATGACATGAAGACTTTTGAAGCGCTAAACTAGCCGGGATCGTTTCCCCCACGGAGAAAGACGGAGCTTTCGCCCAGCGTCTTTTTCCGAATTTCAGGCACAACCGCATCCTCCGCCGGATAGCCGACAACTAGCAGCAAGAATGGCTTTTCGTTCTCCGGGCGTTCCAGGATTTCATTGAGGAAACCCATTGGACTGGGAGTGTGTGTCAGGCTTGCCAGGCCAGCGTGGTGGAGGGCGGTGATCAATATTCCGGTCGCAATACCCACCGACTCGACCGCATAGTAATGCTTCACTTTTCGCCCGTCAGGAAGCTTGCCGTAGCGTTCCACAAAGATTGCGATCAGGTAGGGCGCAGTCACTAAATAGGGTTTGTGTTCGTCCGTGCCCAGCGGTGCTACGGCCTCCAGCCATTCCGGAGTGGCACGCCGCGTGTAGAACTCGTGCTCCTCTTGCTCGGCCACCTTCCTGATTTGCAGCTTCAAGTCAGGATCCGAAACCACCACAAATTTCCAGGGCTGCATATTGGCGCCGCTTGGCGCGCTCGAGGCCGCTCTTAAGCAATTTTCGATCACTTCGGGTGCGACTGGGCGCTCGGAAAATTGGCGAACCGTTCGTCTGGTCCCCATTTCGGCAAAGAATTCAGCCGCGCGCTGCCTCATTTCTTGCTCTGAGTACTCTGGAAAGCCTTGAAGCGGCACGAATTTCGGCTGAGCGCTCATCAGGGCTAGACTCCAGTCCTCATTTGGATTTCTCCTCCAACAGCTTCTCAATTCGATCAATAACGGCTTCCGCTACCTTGTATTTGGCCATCAAAGGCAGCTGCTCGCTGTCGCCCTCGGCACCGATCAGAGTAACCCGATTCGTCTCCGCACCGAAGCCGGCGTCACCGGCGGTGATGTCATTGGCGACAATTAGATCCAGCTGTTTGTCCTTCAATTTTCCGGTCGCGTTCTGAATCAGGTCGTCGCTTTCTGCCGCAAAGCCGACCACGACGAGTGGACGTTGGTTGGATACCTGTGCCAGGATATCGTCTGTAGGTTCTAGCCTCACTTCTGGCACACCACCAGCTCGCTTGATTTTTTTCTCGCTCACGATCTTGGGCCGAAAGTCAGCCACCGCGGCCGCCATAATCAGCGCATCGGAATCCTTCAAAGCCGCCAACACAGCCGATGACATCTCGGCTGCGGTCTGCACCTCTATGCGGACGGCTCCGATGGGCGTGATCTCATGGCTGGGGGCGCTGATCAGGGTCACCTCCGCGCCTCGATCGAGTGCTGCCTGCGCCAGAGCAAAGCCTTGCTTTCCTGAGGAGCGGTTGGCAAGTACGCGCACCGGATCCAGGGGCTCTTGCGTGCCGCCGGCGGTAACGATGATTTTGCGCTCCGCTAATGGGCCGCCTTTTCCCAGAACCAGCCGAATGCTCCCCATGATCTCCTCCGGCTCCGTCATGCGTCCCAATCCGCTGAGGCCGGATGCCATGCGGCCCTCAACCGGCCCCGCAATTGTGACCCCTCGCTCACGAAGTGTCGCCATATTGGCTTGCGTCGCTGGGTGCTCAAACATCCCGGCGTCCATCGCCGGGGCAACTATCATCGGGCAGGTCGCCGCCAACGTGGTGATAGTCAGCAAAGTGTCGGCCCGGCCATGCACCAGCTTGGCCAGGGTATCTGCGGTAGCAGGAGCAATCACGAAAAGTTCTGCCGTTTGAGCCAGGCCGACATGAAGAATGTGACCTTCGTCTGACCAGAGGTCCGCGTCGACATAGGCCCGCCTTCCGGTCAGGGCTCGAAAGGTGAGCGCGCCGACAAAGCGCTCCGCGCTTGCCGTGAGTACGCAATCCACTTCTGCCCCGGCCTTGGTCAGCTTGGAAGCGAGATCAGCTGCCTTGAAGGCAGCGATGGAACCGGTTACGCCCAGCAAAATCCTGCGCCCATTTAACAAGGCGATTTCTTTGTTACTCATCGAGCTGTACTGTCCCATCAGCTTCTATCCGGATCTGCTGCCCGGTCTCCAGGCGCTCAAATGCGGCCTGGTCGACAGACAGGATCGGGATTCCGCTTCCATACATCTCCTCCGCCACCACCCCAGCCAGCGCGAAGAAGGCATCTTTGGCGGTAGTGACGATGGCCGCCGGCGCAGTGCCGGCCCTTAAGGCTTCGAGCAGCACAGCGGTGGTTGTGCTGGAGCCGCGGCTGTGAGGCAGCACCAATATGCGTCCTGCGGCATTCTGGCCGGAGAGCGGATGCCGCCGATCGATGATCTCGCCGGTCTTCTGGTCGTAGCCGCCCCAGAAGCTGAGCGGTTCTCGGCTGACCAATACCTCCCCTTGAGCGGTGCCTGCTATGATCGGCCTGGCCTTAATCAGTTCTGCCAAATCGAATCCTGCAGAGTGATCTGGCCAAGCACCGCCGATTGGACACACTCCTCCATGCCGCCATATGCAACGCTGACGTTCAGCAGACCGGGAGAGTAGTAGGCGTACTTGGCCGAGTTCGTCATCAAGCTATTAATTGTTTCAGGGAGCATGGGGGTGGTTAATATGCACGTGTCGAGCGTAATTCGCCCCCCAAACTCCCGTATCGGTTCCAGCAGGCCGGCCCTTTCGGCCAACACGGCCATAGCGCGGCTGGTGGTGATCAGAAACTGGACACTGGGATGCTTGGAAACGCCGTTCAACAGCGGCGCCAGTGATTGAAATTCGGCCAGCGAAAAGTGAGGGCTGCCGAGCACGACTATATCCAATTCGGTCCCCGGGGCGGTTGTGAGATTGCTGCGTCCGGCACGCAGACGATCCATCGAGATCGAGACCAGCTCGTCAGGTTCTCGCCCGTGGAAGGCCGCCTCCAGGGTGGGCGCCTCAGGCGTGACGCCGGGAATATGGAAAAGCGCCACCGCCCCGGAGGAGGCGGCTGCAGCACCGAGCGCCTTGAGCTGGTCTTCGGTTGGCTCAAGGTCGAAACCGGAGATACAGGCCACGCGGTCCCCGGCAATCTCACCCAGCACATAGCCCAGTACCGGATAGAAGGAGTCATGGCGCTGCAAATCCGCCGGGATATCTTTCAACTGCAGGTGCACTCGAGCCGCACGGTTCTCTGTCAGGTGCAGCCCAACTTCTGGCACGCGCCCAGTAATTGCGGCGCAGATATCGAGCAGATCGGGATACCGTTCTGTCCGTGCGCCGAGCACTGAATTTGCAAAGACAATCGCATTGGATTCACCCCATGCCACCTGCTCCCCGAACTGCGGTCGCTCTTCAAGCTGATATGGGGCGCAGGTCCAGGTTGGCGCGCAGCCCATTTGCTCATAAGCCGACATCTGCAGGCGGGCTTTTTCCGCCCAACTTGCCGGCACTTCCCACTCTTGCCAGGCGCCTTCATCGACACCGCTGACATTCAGGGTCGTCGGCACCTTGACTTGCGCACCGAGATCGGCCAGTTTCTCGGCAAACTCCAGCGTTGCCTCTCCCATATACAGGCTGCTATCGACGTGGGCGCCAGTAATATCCATAAGCCGCTCCGCGCCAACGATCCCTGCCATCCGGCTGATGATGCGCATCGCCATCTGATCCGCCGGGCCCTGCTCGCCGTCCAGCATGGCTTGATCCGCGTCCGTCAGGCTGAGGGCGGGAGATTTAATATCGGCTTTCACGGACTCTCGCCATGTAGCGATAGGTGTACACGACTCCCGTGGTCACGATCATCAGAACCCACCAGGTCGCGATGAGCGGCCCTGCGACTTCCTTCCATCGGCCGCTATCGACGTAAAAGTACAAATCATCCTCCGAAGCGACGTAGCGGCCATTCACTTCCTTGATGAACTGAATTTCGCGATGGTAGTCATCCTGATTGAAGTAGAGATAGTGAAAGTAGTCGCCGGTTCTGTCCAGAAGGAAGACATAGACCAGGCTGGGTCGAGGTTCCATTGCATCGGGTCCGGCTCGAGTTCCTAATAGCTCACCCATCAAGTCCTCATCGCCATCTCGCAGTGCGCCTTCGAGCTCGAATGCCACCGAGCTGGGCGTCTCGAAGCGCGATTGGTACTCCTGAGTGAATAAGCTGTCATCGTAGCGGGTGAAATCCTGAACAAACCTGATCGCGAACAGGACAAGTAGTATAGCGAGCGGCAGCATCGTCAAGCCGATTACAAAAGGCCAATCGATGAGTCGTTTATCCTTCATTATTCCCTCATAAGGCGTAGGCGCCGGATTCTAATCTGCGGCCTCGGCCGCTGGCGAACGTTGCGTTCTGAACCGTTCGCGAAACACGCCCGCCACCCCGAGCAGCACGAGAACCGTACCCACCAATGTGTACCCTGTAATCGGTTCAGACAAGATAATCGCTCCGAGTATCACTGCCACTAACGGATTGACATAGGCATTGGTGGTGGCCACGCTCAGCGGCAGCAGGCGGATGGTTTGTATGTAGGAAGTGAACCCGATGACGGAGCCGAATATGATCAGATAGGCCCATGCAATCCAGGCCTCCGGGATGGGCGATGGAACCGGCTCCCTAAAAATAAGCGAGAGAGCGAGAAAGCCCAACCCGCCAAAGAAGTTCTGGAAGGCCGAGTTGGCGAAGATCTCAAGCTTGACCGGCCGGCGGCTCTGTAGCACGGTGCCTGCCGCCCAGCTTAGGGCCGCCAATAGGAGCACAAGAATCGACACTGCATCGCCTTTGACCCCGCTCGTCAGGAAAGGTACGCTGAGGACCGCCACGCCTAGCAGGCCCACGCCTAGTGAGGCAAACAGTATGAGTGAGGGCGTGCGCCGGTCAAGGTAGGCGTTCATCAGGCTGGCCCAGATGGGCATGGTGGCGATCACCAGGGCGGCGGGTCCAGCATGAATGCGCTGTTCGGACCACGCGACTATCCCATTGGCGCCGGTCCACAGCAGGAGCCCCGCGGCGGCTACGATGAATAGTTCTGATCGAGTAGGCCGCAGGCGCTGCTGCTTAATCCAGGCGAAGGCAAAGAGAATGGCGCTTGCAATAAGCACGCGCGTGCCGGCCATGATAAAGGGCGAGAAACCTGATCCTTCGCGCACCGCTACACGGATAGCCAGAAATGTGGTTCCCCATAGCACGTACACGATCCCCAGGTGAACCAGTCCCGTCTTGTTCATCAGTCGGTATTCATGTCCCAGATCAACTGCAGGCCATCCAGAGTCAGCCATGGAGCACGAAATTCGATGACGTCCGTTTCTTCAGCAATCAGATCTACCAATCCCCCGGTCCCGATCACCTTGGTATGCTCACCGAGCTCACGTTTGAAGCGTGCCACCATGCCCTCTACCAGCCCCACATAGCCATACACCAGGCCGGATTGAATGGCCGCAACGGTATTTCGGCCTATGGCGGCTTCTGGTGCCGCGAGCTCCACCCGAGGTAACTTGGCCGCCCGAGTAAAGAGCGATTCTGCCGCCAGATCCATACCGGGTGCGATCGCGCCTCCCAGGTACTCCCCTTCTTCTGAAATCGCGTCAAAAGTTGTTGCGGTACCAAAATCGACGACGCAAGCTGGCGTACCATAGAAGTGTCGCACGGCGACCGCATCTGCGACCCGATCTGCACCGAGAGCATTCTTGGGGTCTTCATAGCGGATGCTGAGGCCGGTCTTTACACCTGCATCGATCACCAGCGGTTCCGTGCCCAGGTAACCCACTGAAGCCTGGACAAAGGTTCCCGTCAGCGGCGGAACTACGGAGGCCAACGCACAGCCCTCGATCTGATCTACGGTGCATCCGGCATGTTCTAGAAGCCCGAGCATTTGCAGACCGTACTCATCCGGCATGCGATCGTGCACGGTCGCCAGGCGCCAGGCTTGTTTGCGCTCATTGTCTTCGTAAAGGCCAAGCGTGATATTTGTGTTTCCGATGTCGATCATCAAGAGCATAGGATCCTCGCTAGTCTCCCACCGTCATGTTGTCGATCAAGCGGGTCTTGCCAATGACCACAGCCATGGAAAGCAGAGCCTGCTCGATCGAGCCATCCGATTCTTCGAGCGTCTCGGGATCTGCCACTGAAGCGTATTCCGTGAGAGCAAGCGGCTCGTCCGCCAGGACTGCCTCCATCTCGGCCTTCAGCCTCTTGGCCTCTCGTTCTCCGGAGTTGAACAACTCCGTCGCGGCAGTGAGTGCGCGATACAGGACCGTTGCTGCATGCCGCTCCTCCGAAGCGAGGGTTGCGTTTCGGCTCGACAGCGCAAGACCGTCCGCCTCACGCGCGGTTGGGC
>CAYZXF010000360.1:0-2124 GCA_964482355.1 uncultured Anaerolineaceae bacterium
CGATCAGAAATTCTCTGGGACCTTACGAGTCAGGCCAGTGAGAGGCGCTTGATGCACTTCGTACAGAGAGTTTTGCGCACTAATCTTCCTTCTTCCAGTACGCGAACTCGCTGTAGGTTTGGTTTAAACTTTCTTTTGGTCGCTTTCATTGAAAAGCTACGGCTTTGACCAAATGCGGTTGTCTTGCCGCAGGTTTCACAGTGTGCCATTTAGGTTTCGTTTCACCTTGCGATTGCGGGCGCAATATTACCATAGAAGGCTTTCGCGACATAAGAACGGAGTGGGAATGAAGACGAACAAGAACGGAACGATATCGATTTCACCGAGTGCTATCGCTTCGGTTGCCGCACACTCGGCGCTGACCTCGTACGGCATCGTGGGAATGGCCTCCAAAAACATAATGGATGGGCTGGCCAACGCGATCGCCCGCGACCCCCGCCACGGCGTCGACGTAACAATCGGCGACGATCAGATTTCCGTAGACCTTTACATCATCATCGAATACGGGACGCGCATAACAAGCGTAGCAACCAGCGTAGCCAATACCGTGCAGTATCAATTGGAGAAGTCTATCGACCTCCCAGTTGTCGCGGTCAATGTTCACGTGCAAGATCTGAGAGTAAGCGACGAATCCTAAGTGATTGAGCCGGGCACTAGAGGCTGGGAACGACTTGCGAAGCGTTACCGATATGTGGACGCGCCTGGACTACTCCAACTGACCGAAGCGGGCATGATCTGGTTGAAAACCAACCAGGAGACGGTCAATGCGCTCAATGTATATCCAATTCCCGACGGCGATACTGGTACGAACATGGTGCTTACAATGGAAGCCGCGTGGAAGGAAGTTGAGATCGCCGGAGGGCGCTCGATCGGCAAGGCTCTGCAGGCTCTCGCACATGGCGCTCAGATGGGAGCTCGAGGTAACTCGGGAGTTATTCTTTCGCAGTTGTGGCGCGGGTTCGCGAAGGCGCTCGACGGAGTCGACGAAATGGATCCCGCAGCATTTGCCAAGGCGTTAGCCGCGGCCCGCGATACCGCCTATCGGGGCGTCGGCCAGCCGGTTGAGGGCACCATTTTGACCATCTCGAAGGAAGTAGCTGCTGCCGCCGATGCGGCGCTCCAAAACGGAGTCTCTTCCAATCTGGATATGTTGGAGCAAATAGTACGTGCCGCCGATGATGCGGTCGAGAACACTCCAAACCAGCTGGACGTATTAGCGAAAGCAGGTGTAGTAGACGCAGGCGGAAAGGGACTCTTCTTTATCCTGGAAGGTATGCTGCGGTCTGCCACCGGGTTGGATTTGGATGTTCCGCTGTTTACTATCGATGTCGATCCACATCTGATGGATCTTGTGGGAGGGGAGATTGAGGAAGGTCAGGACTGGGAAGTGGTGGTTGACTTCCGACCTGAGCCCGATTTCGATTTGTCTTCGTTTACCTCCGGCTTGGCCGAGATTGGAACTTCGCTCCAGATTGCGGAAGGCGATGGCCTCATACGTATGCACATTCATGTTCCCGACAAAGAAGAATATCAACCGATTGAATACACCAAGCAAATGGGGACTGTGACCAACGTCGCCATTGAAAACCTCATGGATCAAATGGCGCAGCTTGAGGCCAAGCCGGTTTTTGAACTCGCGGAAGTTCGCGAGGGCCAGGTTGCGGTGGTTGCGGTGTCGTCTGGACCGGGGTTGACGAAGGTCTTGTCTGAAATGGGCGCGAGCGCCATCATCAAGGGCGGCCAGACCATGAATCCTAGCTCGGAAGAAATCCTATCTGCCATTGAGGCCATTCCGACCGACCAGATTATTGTGTTGCCGAACAACAAGAACGTCATCATGGCTGCCGAGCAGGCTGCCAGTCTGAGCAACAAACAGGTACGGGTGGTGCCAACTCGCACCATGCCGCAAGGAATCGCGGCGATGATTTGTCTCAATCCGGATGGTGACCTTGAGCAAACTGCCGAATCCATGAAATCCGCACTCGGCGAAGTCAAAACCGCAGAGCTGACGCGTGCCACGCGGAGCACCACCATCAATGGCATTCCTTGCATGGAAGGGCAAATTATTGCGCTTTTAGACGACAATTTAGTCACTGCGACCGAAGACCTGTCCGAAGCCGCGCT
>CAYZXF010000361.1:0-4771 GCA_964482355.1 uncultured Anaerolineaceae bacterium
CAGCAATTGGCAGAGCTCGATTGTCTGCAGCGGCAACATCCCAATTCCGAAGGCCAGCTTCTCCCAACTTTTCAGCCGCAACCTCAAGCATCTTGGGGGAGGCATCGAGCGCCAGGACCGATTTCGCGACAGGCGCTAACATGCGCGCCAGCCGGCCTGTGCCCGATCCGAGCTCGATAACGTCTTTTGAATTGAAATTAAGAATCTGGTTGAGTTTTCGCGGAATGTTGAGCTCATAGTCCTCGCGCGAGACCAGAAGCTCATACCGATCAGCATGATTAGCGTAAACCTCACGATGTTCCGGTGTTCGATTCGCCATCAAATGGTCTCGACGTCCCGTGCCCTAGATGTCTCGCTCTCAATCACCGACTACAGGACACCCAACCGCCCGAGCTCACTTTCTAACTCCACGATCCCACGTGTCACAAATGCTTGTAATCCGACTTGCTTGGCGGCTGCGACATTGAGTTCTTGGTCGTCGAAAAATATGATCCGATCCGGCGGTGTGCCCAGATCATTCACCACATATTCGAATATTTCTTTGTCGGGCTTGAGCATCCCCATCTCGTGCGAGAGATAATAGGCATCGAGCAATCCACCCAGTCCATACTCATCTCGAACCGGAGGCCACAATATTTCGTTGGTATTTGAGAGGCAGGCCTTCTTGTACGTGCTTGGGATCCGGCTCAGCAGGTCTTCTGTCCCGTCATACAATCCTGCAATCCATCTTCCAAACAGCTCGAGAAAGACTTCTGGCGTGGCGGGGTGATCCATTTCACTCATCAACCGTTCCGCAAATATCTGGCCCGAGATCCTGCCGGAGTCAAACTCGCGAACTGCGGGCGATTTCACCCAGAATCCCCGCAATTCATTATTTGTCATATTAATCGCTTCGAGAACAGCCTTTGTAATTGTTTCCGAATCTTCAGCCAGAACTCCTAAGACATCGAAGAGTAAAACCTCAGTATCAGCCATTCAGGCCCTCCCAGCAAAGTGGACGTCTTCAGATCAGGCACACTCCAAAGTGCGCGCTTCAACGATTCGGGGGCTTGCGTTGACGGCAAGCCTTGGCGCGATCGGATCAGGTCGAGCGCATTCCCAGGGGTAGAAAATCGAGAATGGGCTCCTCATAATCGACCGGCAGATACTCGCCGCTAGCAATCTCCAGCTCATAATCTCCCTGATAGTCGTTCGCTGCGATCCGTTCCAGCATTTCCATCATTCGATCGATGTCTTCGATGTTGTTGTAGCAGCCGAAACTCATACGGACCATACCCGGCATACTGGATTTATCCCCCCCAAGCAATTGATCGCGCCAGGTAGCAGCTTCATCGTCAGTAAGTTTGAGGAGGTGGACTACGTATGGGTGAGCGCAAAAACAACCGCTGCGCACCCCTACGCCCGCTTCGTACCCGAGGATCGCGGCCAACAGAAAGTGTGAGACGCCGCTCAAGTTAAATGGAATGGCACCGACCTTTTCGCCTGCGCGCGCGGGGTCCGATTCGCCGTAAATGGTGATCCCCTTCATCGCCCCGAGGCGCTCAAGCGTATATTCCACCAGTTCCTGCTCGTGGGCAGCAATCTGATCCATGCCGACCTCCATGAGCACCTGAGCGGCAACCGCCATGGCAAGCGCGCCAATGACATTGGGGCTTCCCGCTTCGTCGCGATCCGGCGTCCCGGCCCATACGACTTCGTCTGCAGTGACGACATCGACGGTCCCTCCTCCTCGATACTCAGGGGGGCCGTTGAGAAATATTTCATCGGGCCCAATGAGGGCTCCGGTCCCGAACGGCGCGTACATTTTGTGTGCGGAAATCGCAACGAAATCCAGGTGTTCAGGGTCACCGTCCGGCTTCATGTCAACCTTACGATGGGGGGCGAGCTGGGCTGCGTCGATCAGGATCATTGCTCCGTGGTCATGGGTCTTGCGTGCCAATTCGTGGATTGGCTGAATGAAGCCGGTCACATTCGAGGCTCCGCTGACGGCAACCAGGGCAATCCGCCCAGCGTATTTGTCGAGCTGCCGGTCGAAGTCATCCTCGTCCAACCGGCCTTCAGGTGTGACCGCCACATGGACCACCCTTGCCCGTTCTCGCCATGGCAGATCGTTCGAATGATGCTCCATCATGGTGGTGATCACAACCGCATCATCGGCAATGGGTATGCGATAGGAGAGTTTGTTGATGGCCTCGGTCGTATTCTTCCCAAAAATCACGCAGTTGGTGCTCAGATCGGCGCCTACAAACTCCGCGATCGTTGCGTGGGCCCGCTCGTAAACTTCGGTGCTCAGCCGCGATTTGAATCCAGTGCCACGATGAACACTTGAATAGAACGGCATAAACCGAGACAACTCATCCATTACATCTTGCAGCGGAGGTGTGCTGGCTGCATTATCCAAATTCACGTATGGAACTCGGCGGCCGTCCAGAAGCGGCACCTGCTCATCAACGCCGAGGATTCGATCACGCAGATTGATCGTTCGGATGGGAGTGGTCACCTTGACTCCTTCATTGTGCAGATTCACGAATTGTAAACCCCTACCTTTCACTCGAATCAATGGTCGATTCCCACCAGATTACTCGAGGTCGGCTGTTCAATTCAGCGAGCAACTGGCGCAAGGGAGCCGGCTGCAGATTTTTTTCGTCGAATACGGAAGGGGATAGCCAGGAGAATTCAATCTGATCCTCTAGAGACTTTGGAGCCTGGTCTCCACTCGAATCCGGCAATGTGACCTCGAAGAAGTGGTTGATTTCGTGATTGTTACCGGCGGCATCCTCCCAGGTGTGCTCGATTGCCCCTAGATAACGACCAACTTCACCTTCGATCCCAAGCTCCTCGTTCAATTCGCGCGCAAGAGCGTATTTCAATCTCTCACCGGCTTCGACGTGTCCACCTGGCAAAAACATATTGCGCGCGCCCTTTGTATGCGCAATAAGAAAACAGCCATGGTCCTCGATGACTGCACGTACCAGCAGTTCTATTTCCAATTGCCTTCTCCTACGCTTACTCGGTCAGCTTACTCGCGCTGAGTAAGAATCAGTTTGGAGTTGTCACTAGAGTTGGAGCAATGTTGGGAGAAAAAATCGGGGAGGCAGCGTACCGAGTCTTCAAGATTTTTTCTTCGTTGGCTTAGGCTTCAGAGACTTGATGTACTCGTAACTGATATTGAGATACGGCTCCAGTTCTTGAGTATTTAGCAGCAGCTCGTCAGGAACAGTCACATATTCCTTCATGGTGGCCCCGTACGACACATACAATTTGGTGTTGTACTTCTCCAGAAATGCGTCCCGTTCATCCGCGGGAAGGCGAAGTCCCATCG
The DNA here is from genome assembly GCA_964482355.1 of uncultured Anaerolineaceae bacterium. Classification (GTDB taxonomy): domain Bacteria; phylum Chloroflexota; class Anaerolineae; order Anaerolineales; family E44-bin32; genus JADFRG01. Next base: position 3,323 of record CAYZXF010000361.1, read on the forward strand.
AGCCGGTTTTGCCGAGGTGCGTGAACATGTGCCCATTTAATGAGGTGTAGGGATTGGATTTCCCTTTGCGTTCGATATCCGGGCGAGTATCAATTAGCCGGTCAAACGCCTCCAGCCTATCTTGAGGAATTTCGTTTGTGGTTTTTGCCATGCTTGATCCTTTGGTCGAGCCAAACCGGATTCGTTGATGGATGGCCCCGGCTGCGAGCGATTCTATATGGAGGCTTCGCCCTTCTCCACGAATGCGAGCGCCGAAACTCTTTCCTGAATTGAAAGTTCAATGAGCTCCCGAATAGAAGCTTGTTCAGCCTGCTCTACGCTTTTCACTTTCACATGGCGCAAATTCTTCCCGGTCCCTTCCAAAAGGCCTTCTTGATCCGTTAGATCTGCTCCGTAGAAGAAACCGAGATTAACGCGATTACTCTGAGTTCCAATATAGCAGAAATGCTCGGACATCTTCTTGGGGCCGACTCCGTAGCCTGCGATTCCTTGCTTGGGCCAGGGCACTTCGGTAACCTCTGGATAAATCTCGATGATCAGTTGTCGTAGGCGCCTTGCGATTGCTTGCACCTCTGCGCTTGAATCGTCGATCACTTCCTCAAATGTGCCGTGGGTTTCAATGGTTTTCATCTGCGTATCTGGTCCGGCCCGAAGCTGGTCTTTTCCCAACCATCTCTGGCCGCTGCACCAGTGCCCTCACTCTCGAGGCTGCTTCCCATCTAGAGCCGGTTCAATATGAATCACCACATCCGTGATTGGAACGGACGATTCCATCAGACGACCCTTGACTATATGGCCGATGGCGTGCCCATCCTTGACGGATATATCGCTGTCCACTTGAACGTGAAGATCCATGAGGTACCCCAGGCCGCTTTTCCGAATGCGGCTCTTCTCGATGGCTACCACACCGTCCACCGATGAGGCAATCGATATCACTTGCCGCTCAATATCGTCCGATACGGAAGCATCCATCATCTCATCCAGCGCGGGTCGAAGTAAGCGGATGCCGTTAGCGAAGATGATAACGACCGCCAATAGCGCGGCCCAGTCGTCCGCGGATTCGTAGCCAGGTCCTCCGATGAGAGCGATGCTGATGCCGACGAAGGCCGCCAGCGATGTAATGGCATCGGAGCGATGATGCCAAGCGTCGCTCCTGAGCGCGCTGCTATCAAGATCGGTTCCAACGCTGTACATCCGCCGATACAGTCCCTCTTTGATCACGATGATGACGGCGAGGATTGGCAGCGTGTACCAGGCCGGCGCCTGTTGGGGACTGAGAATCTCCTGTATTGCCTGAATCGCGATGATGATACCGGCACCGATTAGAAAGATAGCGACGGCCAGCGCGGCCAACGACTCCGCCTTTCCGTGGCCGTAGGGGTGACTTTGATCTGCGGGCTTCGAGGATATCTGGAGGCCGCTCAGCACGATGAGCGAACTGAAGATGTC
>CAYZXF010000362.1:0-4067 GCA_964482355.1 uncultured Anaerolineaceae bacterium
GCGAAATCATACTCGTCCCGGATTTCTCCGACGATCTCCTCAACGATATCCTCAATGGTTACAAGGCCGGCGGTGCCGCCGTATTCATCCACCACGATTGCCAGGTGGATGCGGCTGGCCTGCATTTCATCAAGCAGATCATCAACCTTTTTGGCTTCCGGCACGAAAAATGCTTCGCGCTTGATCTCCTCAATTGGACGCTCATAGTTCCCCGCACTCCAGGCTTCCAGAAGGTCCTTCACATAAATCAGGCCGGTCACGTTGTCGACGTTCTTACTGAAAATCGGAGCCCGAGAGTAACCGGTTTTCAGCATCATTTCTGTGGCGTCAGGTATAGAAGTAGATTCTTCCAACGCCTGAACATCGATGCGAGGGACCATCACTTCTCGCGCCAGAGTGTCGTCCAGGCGGAAGATGGAATAGATCATTTCTTTCTCGTCCTGCTCGATGGAGCCGCCTTCTTCGCCAGCATCCACAAGCGTCATGATCTCCTCCTCCGTCACCAGCGGGTGCAAGGGACCGTTTTGGTTTGCTGAGCCCTGCCCGCCTAGCTTTAGCATCAGTCGAGTAAGGGGCGAGAGGCTCGTTCCAAGAACAGCAACCAGTGGGCTTAGACGTAACGCCCAGACCTCCGGGCTACGAAGAACAAGGATTTCAGCTAGGAACTCCAGAGCACTCATGAGGAGCCCAGTCGCGGCGAGTGTCAGGGCAAATCCCAGCAGTCCGTCTGCAAAACTCAGATAAGTGGCTGCCGCTACCCCGATCGCGAGCAATCGAATGACTCCAAGTGCAATTCTCAGCGATAGGAGCAAGCTGGGTGAATCCTTATTGATGCGTGCCGCGCGAGCGCTGCCGGTTGCTCCTTCCTGATCCAGACGTTGGAGAGTGGTCGGCCGGCTGTTCACCAGCGCGCTGCGCGCAGCCGCGAATAACGTCTCGGCAGTCAAAAGGAGCACCAGCACGGTAATGCTGACAATTGGATTAATCATCTGGCTCTAACTTCCGAATCACGCGCGCCGGTACTCCCGCAGCAAGCGTGTGATCCGGCACATCTTTGGTGACCACTGCACCAGCCCCGGTTCGGGCGCCAACGCCGATCGTTACCGGCGCCACGAGCATCGTATCACTTCCGATAAAGGCCCCCTCATGTATCGTTGTTGCGTTCTTTCGCTTGCCGTCGTAATTGCATGTGATGGTTCCAGCGCCAATGTTGACATTTTCGCCAATCGTGGCATCTCCAAGATACGAGAAGTGGCCGACCTTTACGCCGGCTGCCAATGTGCTGTCCTTGATTTCACCAAAATTACCGACATGTACACCTGGTCCCAGCCTTGCACCAGGTCGCAATCTGGCGAATGGACCTACATCAACGCCGGCCTCAAGTACGGCCTTATCCACGACAGAGGCTTCGATGACACATCCCTCAGCAATGGTGGCGTTCCGGAGAATCGAATTTGGGCCAATTCGGCAATCCTCACCGATGACCGTCTGACCTCCAAGGTGCGTATTCGGAAGCAGAACCGTTCCCTTGCCAACGCTCACCTCGACATCAATATAGGTCGTATTCGGGTCGATCATTCGCACCCCAGCTGCCATCAACTGGCGGTTGATTCTTCTTCTTGCAGCCGCCTCTGCCTGGGCCAGGTGTTCCATGGTGTTGACGCCAATCGTTTCGTCAGGGTCGTTGACATTAATCGCCCCGATGCCCTCGGTGGCCAGGCCAATCACGTCTGTTAGGTAGTACTCGCCTTTTGGTGAAATAGGCACATTGGCAAGCTCTTTCCACAGCCATTTGGCGTCGAAGCAATAGGCTCCGACGTTCAGCTCAGTAAGCGCCAATTCATCGGAGTTGGCCTGCGCCTCCTCCACAATACCGGAGACCGAACCTTCCTCATCTCGAACGATGCGGCCGAAGCCGCGTGATTGCTCGTTGATTGAGGTCAGCAGCGTCACCACTCCGGAGCTTGTCGCTTGGGCTTCAACAAGGGATCGCAGGGTATCTGCGCTCAGCAGCGGCATATCGGCATTGACGACCAGAACTAGATCGGATTCTCCGTCCAGGCGTTCTGCCGCCTGCAGTACGGCGTGGCCGGTGCCCAGTGGCTCGGTCTGCTCAATCCAATTGGATGACCCTCCGGCAGCTTTGCCAATGGCGGTGCCCTCTGGAGGAACAATTAGGTACGGCTCATTGCCGGTTGCCTCCTGGCAGGCAAGAGCCGACCATCGAATCATCGGCTGGCCGGCCAGTGGCTGCAGCAGCTTTGGCATGGAAGACTTCATGCGCGTGCCAAGGCCGGCAGCCAGGATGATGGATTCAGATCGCATTAATGCGATCGCTCATGTCGGGCGGGAGTGAATTGTGAGATCTGCGGGGGGTCTTCTGACACTCTTGGTTTGTTATCTAGCGTGAGCTCAAATCGAGGGTGCGCAAGGTTTGGGTCCGAACCTGGAATGACGGTTCCAATTGGTTCTCCAAGGCTGGGGAGCGTGGAATCGAACCACGATTTTTCGCTCCAAAGGCGAACGTCATGCCGTTAGACCACTCCCCAAGAAATAGGGCCACATTGTAACACCCCGAGATTCTTGGCCTGTCTGTCCTGCTCCGCAGGGCCTGTCCTGCGCATAAGGCCACACAACCAGGTAAACGGCTAGTCTTCAGCTTCTTCTTGGAGCAGGCCCCGTTTCTGCGCCTCGTCAAAGGTGAGCATGCTTTCATCGATCGGACCTGTTCCGTCCGAACTCTCATTGGCCTCGTCCCAAAAGTCCTCGGCCCCCTTCTTGCTCACCGAACTGGCGGCAGACTCGAGTTCCGACTCCTTCACTTCCTTCTTGGGGGCTTCCCCATTCTGCTCGGATTTCTTCAACTCATCCTTGTCGCCCGAGCGCGAAGTTGAAGTTGTCACTTTAGCCTCCCCTACGCTATAAAGGCCACTTACCAGATCCGTGGCCGCCTTACGACTATATTGAAGCACCGCACCAATCTGCTTGGCGCCTTTCTTGGACTCAAATACGATAACAAGCGCATGGTCCGCACCTACGCTGGCCTGGTAGAAATCGTAGGTCTCGCCATCGAAATACATAAAGTTGGCGGGTACCTCCTTTTGAAGCACACCGCTGATCTCCACTCCGGCCTCAAAGGCAGTCATCAGCCCAGGGAGCGCCATTCTTAGATCAACCGCATCGATCTCGCCAGCTTCAACGATGACTTCTCCCCTATTGTCTAACAAGAACGTGGCTTCCGCATCTAATTCTCTCTGCATTGCCATCAGCCATTGGGCTATGAATTCACGTTCTTCCTCGGCTGCATGCGCGCCGCCCTTCCCCTGCAGTTCAAGGGCTCGACTTACGGCTTCCAGGAAGTGGCTTGTGCGGAGCGGCTTGGTCAGAAAGGCGATCACGCCCAGCTCTTCGGCACGATCGCGGGCCTCCACAGAGGGTTTCGCGGTCACAATGATGGCGCGTGAGTCTGGGCTCTCCTTCTTGGCTTTTTCGAGCAACTCAAGGCCCGAGATCCCAGGCAGAATTAGATCGGTGATCATTAAATCCACGCCACCCCTGGAGAGCTCCAACATGGCTTCTTCTCCGGAAGGCGTGTCAACGATCGTGAAGATCTGGCCCGAAAGTTGAAGGTTTGAGCGCAGGGTGTTGCTTACCTTGTGGTCACTGTCAACAATAATGATTCGGGGAGCAGCCATGGCCGGATTCTAGCATAGCGGTCTTTTTGGGCAATTGCCCCGCTTTTCCCACTCGCAAATCGGAGAATTTGGGCGATTAGCGCGACCGGAGTCTGGGATTGATCACTTCCTCCAGGCTACGCCCGACCAGGTAGAAGGCACTACAGAACAGCATAATGGCCAGCGCGGGAGGGATGAGTACGTGAAGGTTTTCACCGTAGGCGAAACTGCTGATATCGTCTTGCGCGGTCCAGATCATGCTTCCCCAGCTCAGCCGGAATTCGGTCCGACCCAGATACGAGAGCAGAGCCTCGATCATCACCGCACCGGTCGCGATGAACATCATGTTCACGATGATCACCGCCACCAAATTCGGGAGGACGTGCACGCGCA
>CAYZXF010000363.1:0-3176 GCA_964482355.1 uncultured Anaerolineaceae bacterium
ATCGTGAGGCACGATTAAATACTTTGACGATGAAATTCGGTGGGACTTCTTTGGGGACGGCCGACGCAATCCGGAAATCGGCCGGAATTACGAAGGCTGCCCGAGACGATACCGCCGACCGTGTAGCCGTGGTTGCCTCGGCCCTTCATGGGGTTACGGATAGGGTGGTGAGCGTCGTCAAGTCAGCCAATACGACGCTAGGAGGGTGGAAGGCACCAATCAGATTCTTGCCGCCTTCGAAATTGATTCCAACCTTTCCGCCTAAGCTTGCGTCGACGATGGCCAATAGGGTGGTGGGCAAGGCAGCCCACCGTATCCCGCGCATGTAGCTAGCGGCCGCGAATCCGGCCAAATCAAGCAGAACTCCACCGCCCAATGCAATGACCGTGCCGCTGCGATCCAAGCCGGCCTCCATGAATTCCGCATATAGATCGGAGAGCGTCTCCAGAGACTTGTGTTGTTCTCCTGCTGGCACGGTGACAAACGAGCACTCCAATGAGCTGCGTACGACTGCCTCGTAAAGTGGAGCCACGTTCGAATCTGAGACGACCACATAGGGCGGCGAAAGCTGGGGCTGCTCCAACCAGCCGGATAAATTCGTGATCAAATCTCCGCCAAGCACGACCTCGTAACCTGGGTGAGGTCGGCGAGCGGTCATTCGAGATGTTCGTTTCGACAATGGGTCGTCCGCGATTCGATCCACAACTTCCTCCACAGTGAGGTCGGTAGTGTCAATTTGAGTTTGGACCGATCCATAGGTGTCCTGTCGCGTCTCCAATAATGCTTGCAGACGCTCGCCAGGAGGTTCGCCTACGAGGAGTGGACGTGACCCATCGCCGCCCAACCTAACCAGGAGCGCTTCCGGCTCAGCCGTGAGACAAATGAGGGCGCCTCCGGCCTCCATCAAGGTGCGGTTGCCTTCATCCTCTAAGGCGCCTCCACCGCAGGCGATCACTCGATCTGCCGGCTCAGCCACCTGTCGGCAGGCCTCGATTTCCATTCGGCGAAAGGCAGGTTCACCGTCCTCTTCGAATATCTGGTAAATCGGTTTCCCTGCCATGCGCTCCACGATCGCGTCGGTGTCTACGAATTCGCGATTCAGACGCTCTCCCAACAGCCGCCCAACGGCAGATTTGCCCGCGCCCGGAGGTCCGGTAAGTACGATATTCAGCGGCTCGAGTCGGAGCTGCCCTTCGGACACGGGGTTAGTCCCAGAAGATAGTTGGCTCATTGGTTATCGCGAATTCGTCGATGCGACCAAGTGGTAGCCGGTCGAACCTTTGTTTCATTTCTAATAGTGTGTCGCCTCCAAGTTTTTCGATCAAGGCTTCTGCGATCACAAAACAAAGCATGGCCTCTCCTACAACCGCCGCGCGAGGGACAGAACAGAAATCAGAGCGCTCATAACGAGTTTCGGCTGCCTCACCGGAGGCCAGGTCCACCGAGGCACGGGGAGTCAGCGTGGTTGAGATGGGCTTCATCGCAACCCGGACGATGAGTGGGTCGCCCGTCGTAATTCCGCCCTCAAGTCCGCCAGCGCGGTTGCTCCGCCGGCGAATTCTTCCGTCCACGGCATCGAACTCGTCGTGGACCTGGGTACCTCGCAGACGCGCGTTTTGAAAGCCTTGCCCAATCTCGACCCCCTTCATGGCATGGATGCTCATCATGGCTGCCGCCACACGCGCTCCTAAGCGTCGATCCCAATGCACGTGGCTTCCCAATCCGGGAGGGATGTTCAATGCAACCACTTCAAAAATTCCTCCAAGAGTATCTTTGGCTTGCATCGCGGCCCCAATCTCATCGCGCATTGCCCGGGTACCGGCTTCGGAGGGGCAGCGAACTTCACTCTCCTCAGCGGCCTCGAAGCGATCGCCAAAATCCATTTCGTCGAATTCGGCCGAGACGGTGCCAATCTCAACCACATAGCTCCCTACAACAATCCCGAATTCGGCAAGCAACTTGCGGCAGATAGCGCCGATGGCTACACGGGCCGCGGTCTCTCGTGCGGAGGCTCGCTCTAGGCTGAAGCGCAGGTCGTTGTAGCCATATTTTAAAGCGGCCGTAAGGTCCGCATGGCCGGGCCGCGGAACGGTCATCGCCGAAATCGACTGCCCCTTCCACTTGGCGTGATCAAGATTGATGATCCGCAGCCCGATGGGAGCTCCGATCGTGACTCCTGCCAACACACCTGAGACGATCGCAGCCTGGTCTTGTTCAATCGACTTCATCCTCGGGCCCACACCGAATCCCACCTGGCGGCGGGCAAGATCAGGGACCAGGTCGAGATCCTCGATCGCCAACCCGGCAGGAATTCCCTCCAGGATACCGAGCAGTTCAGGCCCGTGCGATTCTCCAGCGGTCAGAAATCTAAGCATCCAACACCTCATTCGGAACATTCGATCGCTTCCTGAATCGTGATTGCATTAAAGCTTTTTCGAGCGCCTCACGCATCTGCACACGCGGAGCGCTACCCCCAGTCCAAATTTCGTAAGAGAGCGCAGCTTGTTCGATAAGCATGCCTGCGCCCGAGACGGCCTGGAGGCCAACCTGCCGGGCCTGCTGCACAAGCCGAGTATCCCTTGGTGCATAAACCAGGTCGTAAATAAATGCGTTCGGCGGAAGTGGCACATCATCCGGCCAGGGTGAAATCTGGGAATTCGGTGTCATGCCCAGCGGAGTTGCGTTGACAATGAGGATGCAGTGGCTGGTGGCCTTAACGAATGATCCCTCTGTCCAAGGGAGAATTTCGACCTCCACCGCGTAGTCCCTACGTATTTCTTCGACCACTCTCTCAACCCGGGCCGCAGTCCTGGCGATAAAGAGCAGGTTATGGCCTTCCTCAGCGAGGCCGAAAGCCACCGCCCTTGCTCCACCACCAGCCCCAAGGATGAGCGATCGTCCAGTTCCTTGCGGTTGCCATGCAACGCGCAGATCGCGCATGAATCCACGCAGGTCCGTATTATGGCCTACCAGATGACCATCGTTGTTCATGATGGTGTTGACCGCCTTTGCCTGGTCTGCTGATGGGTGAATTTCATCGAGCAGCGGCAAGATTGCCTCCTTGTAGGGGATGGTCACATTGGCGCCCAGCCAGTTATTCGCGCGCAGGCTCGCGAGAGTCAACCCAAGCTCTTCAGGCGCGACCTCCAGCGCTTCATAGCGAATGTCCAGACCCG
>CAYZXF010000364.1:0-1887 GCA_964482355.1 uncultured Anaerolineaceae bacterium
CAATGCATATTCAACCAATCCCTGACCTTTTTCTTTCGGAGCGTACAACATTTGTGTTCACCACCTTCCCTGGGGAGATGCCTGTGAAATCGTTCTCACAGGAGCTAGATAAGAATTACCGTCAGACTAGCACGCAATGCATCTTAGCCGACCTTACATACACTTTACGGAAGTTGCGGGTACAGGCCGAAGGCAATGAAATCCCGTATAGGCTTGCTTCAAGCGAGCAATTAGATTTGACATCTCTCTTATGCGAGGGTGATTAGAGCGGCATTCAACTAACTGATGACCCGCCGCCGCCGCGTCCAAAGCAAAGACCCCGCCGAAGCGGGGGCTTTTCCGAACCGAAAATCCGCGTAATTTGTGTAATGCACTCATATTTGGGACATAAATTCTGATAGTCCCGTGATAAGAAGATTATTGGGAATTGCTTCCTCTGTCTGCTCCAACGCGGGTCATATTCGGAATTAATTCCCTGTAATCATTAGTTAGCCCGCTGTTTGACACATTCTATTTGCTTAGATCAGAAGCAATCATTTCATGAGTGGCGGATTTTCTATCATTCAAGGCAATCGACGCAAAAGTGAAACCAACTGCTGTCTGTCCGGTGCCAATTACCGGCAGACCATAATTCACACTGAATAGAGGAGCAACAGACAATGACAGACAATGAGACACAAGAGACCACCTGGCGTATCGGCCCGCGAATACTACCGCCGCCCGACGGCGCGAGTGATGTACTGCGCGATGCCATCGCCAGTACCCCGGCTCCAGATCCTGCCGTGATGCAGATCGAGCCCCAAAGCGAGACAGAGTGGCTCGCAGTCATCGCTAAGATGGACGAAGGAAAGATCGACGCTGCGCGGGATTTGCGTGAAAAGTTTTCGGTTTCCGTCGAACACGACACGATTGAGGGGGTTAGTGTCTATCATGTTACGCCTGCCGAGATCGATCCCGGGCTGGAGGATAAGTTGTTCGTCCATACGCATGGCGGGGCCTTCGTTCTGAACGGTGGTGAGGCAGCTACGCTCGAAGCCATCATTATTGCGTCTCTGACCAAAATAGGAGTATTGTCCATCGACTACCGCATGCCGCCAAAGTATCCCGCTCCGGCCGGGAGGGAAGATGTGATGGCTGTATATCAGCACTTGCTGAAGCAGCGATCGTCGCGCTCGATGGTTTTGGGTGGCTCCTCCGGTGGGGGTAATCTCTCCATGGGGTTGTTGCAGCACTTGAACGAACTGGGTGTTGACTTGCGGGCGCGCTGTACCTTGGTACACCCGGGGCTGACATGAGCAGGACGGGTGACTCCTACTACATCAATCAAGGCATCGACAGAGCCCTGGTGACCTACGATGGCCTCCTCGAGGCCACGGTACTGCTGTATGCGAATGGACGTGATCTGAAGGACCCACTGGTCTCTCCTCTGTACGGGGACTTCCACGGTTTCCCGCCCACAATTTTGATAACTGGGACCCGCGACTTACTCTTGAGTTCCACCGTTCGCACCCACATCAAACTTCGTCAAGCAGGTGTGACGGCTGACCTCCTCGTCTACGAAGGGGTGTCCCATGCGGATTTTTTGAATGAATTTACCTCACCAGAGTCGCACCACGCTCTTGCTGAGCTAAATGCGTTTCTAATTCAGCATCTAAGATAACTTTCAGCATGAGATCACGGAATTACCAAAGATAGATAGGCTAAAAAAGTCCGGCTGGCAAACAACTCGCCGGAGCGGACCCAGGCAGCTAGGTCAGGCTCCTACGGCGACTTGAAACTCCAGTGTCAGAGATGAAAACTCTAGGGGTGCGCTAGCTGGAGCGGACGGGGGATGCTGTAATCAATCTCAAACGCCTTGGACCATGCCGAATCATGTTGGCTATTTGA
>CAYZXF010000365.1:0-5855 GCA_964482355.1 uncultured Anaerolineaceae bacterium
TGACGTGCCCCCGGATTATGTACCAACCTTTATGTTAGTCGCACCGCTGGAAACCGGGAAGGTTGAGCGATGAATGCAGCCGGAACTGGGGGTCGAACCCTCAACGAACTGTGCGGTCTGACAGTGTTGCACCGTCCCGGCACGGGGTAATGCCTGCGCCACATCTCAATCAATACTTCCACCTCCTTGAGCGAATAGAAGATCTCGCCAGCTAAGAACTCATCTCGCATTTTTCCATTGAAAGATTCGATATAGCCATTCTCCCAGGGGCTGCCGGGCTCGATGAAGAGCGGCTTGACCGACAACCTGGCCAGCCAGTTTCTGACGCGTTTGGCGATGAAGATTGTCTGAGCGAATATGAACCGGCACGCCGCGTTCACAGAACAGATTGGTTAGGACTTCCAAGACATCTTGGTGGGTCAGCCTGCGTTTGATGCGCAGACTCTCGAGTGAATTAGGTTCAAGATACGGAAGGGCCGGCCGTTGTGGGTGCGATCCTGCATGAAGTCATAGCTCCATACATGCTTAGGGAATTCAGGCCGCAAGCGCACAATCGAACCATCGGTCAGCCACAATCTGCCGCGTTTGGACTGTTTTGCGGGCACCTTCAGCCCTTCCTGGCGCCAGATACGCTCCACACGCTTGTGATTGACCAACCAGCCTTCATTGCGTATCAGGGCCGTCACTCTGCGGTAGCCATATCGGCCGTACTGGCTGGCGAGAGAGACGATGCGCTCTCTCAAGATCTGCTCGTCACCCAGCTGGCGCTTCTCATAGCGCTGTGTCGCCCGCGGCTGTCCAAGTTCTGACACGTCGAGCACCTCCAACACCTGCTCCACTGCCTGGCGCCGCCTGGCCGGGCTGAAACCTTTTTTGAGAGCACCTCCTTCAGAATCCCAGTGACAGGTCGGCCACCAGCCGCTTCAGGCGAGTATTCTCTTTCTCCAATTCTTTCAGCTTCTTGACCTTTGTCGTATCCATTCCCCCATATTCTCTGCGCCAGCGGTAATATGTCTGTTCACTGATTTCCAGAGTTTTACAGGCTTGTTGTACCGTTTGACCCTGGCTGAAATGCACTTCCGCCTCTCTCAGCTTCAAGATGATTTGCTCTGAGGAATATCGCTTTCTGGGCATGTGCCCTGCCTCCTTTTCGCACCGATCCTAACTTACATCCTGGATCAGTTATTGGGGGGCAGGTCAATATTCCTCAACATCATCCGCAACCTTCATAAAGGTGCCCAGAGTCAAAAAGGCCCTCCAGGTAGAGGGGCCTTTGGATCGCGAGATGGCTAGGACTACCTGTGGCCGTTGCCGTTCATCGCTTCCGCCATCACCTCCGCCAGATCAGGCCCCCAAAGTTTGGCGTAGAGCATAACCATCTTGAGATCGGAATGCCCTAACACCTGCATGATGGCAATGGGCGAGAGGCCTGCCTTGGTCATGAGTCGCCCGGAAGAATGGCGGAAGATGTGAGGGTATAGCGGGGTGCCCAACTTCTTGCCTGCCTCACGCAGCATATAACCTAAGCCGCTCGCACCCATTCGCTGAGGGTCGCCGTAGCTGAGCCAGAACATGGGTTGATCTTGATCAAACGGCAACTGATTCCAGCCGTCATGGCTCCAGCCATCAGTCATTTCTGCCGCAACCTCTGTATATCGAAGTCGCTGTTCGATCAGGTATTTGCTTAGCCATTTCCAGGCGTCCGCATAAAAGAACGTGACGCGATTTTTGCCGTTTTTGGTTGGCACAAATTCACGTTTGCGATTCATCTGCTTGGTAACTTGGAGGGTACCGAGTTGCGCATCTTCGTCCCAGCGTATATCCGGCCAATTCAGAGCGAGAAGCTCAGCGGCTCGGATGCCTGAGTCCTTCAAAAGATAGACTATGGCAACGTTCCTAATATTCTCTCTGGGCTTGGTATTGGGCTTTTCTTCGGGCTCGGCCTCGGCTAGGTCCACAAAGTACGAAAGAGTGGAATTAAGCTCCTGATCCGTGAGGGCCTTTATGTTATGATCCGGCGTTTTGGGCATTTCGATCTTGACCTTCTCACCAATAATCTTATAATCGGCGGCAAAATTGAGCAATGTTTTGAGGTCTCTGGCATGGGTGCGCAGCGAATTAGCCTTGTAAGGCTTGCCGTTCTTTTGGGTGAGGCCACCCAGGTAATCCACCGCGTCAAAGGGCTCGAATTCAGCAGGCTCGATTCCTTCCGCATCCGCCCATTCACAAAACCGGCCCATGGTCCGTCCGTAGGTGTCCATGGTTGAGGATTTGATTTGTTTGCTCGCACAACGCCGCTCAAACATGGTCCAAACATCCGCCCAGGTCTTAACCTTGCCGTTCCTGTTGGACACTACCCTTTCCCTTCTGACCGTTCGGCGGTACATTGTCAGTGTATCAGGTGGCTGAGCAATACGCTATGGTATGCTCGGCCGGCTCTCCGGGGGCCTTTCACTATTTCTAAGCATCAGAAGTACTGGTTGGGGTTCAATCGGGCGCCGGGTATCGGCCCGGCTCGACTACGCGTACTACTGGAAGTCTTTGGCGACGTCGAATCTGCATGGACTGCGTCGCCGGCTAAGCTGCGCGCCGCGGGTCTGAGTCGAAAGACCGTAGAAAAATTTGTGCATGCGCGCAATGAAATGGACCTCGACGCGGAACTGGCGCGATTGCACGGTTTGGGCTACCAATTACTGTCCCTGGACGATGCCGGGTATCCAGAGTACCTGGCCGAAATCCATTCCCCGCCGATAGTGCTCTACATTTGGGGCGAATTGCTGCCACAGGATAAGGTGGCAGCAGCCATCGTTGGGACGCGCCGGGCGACTCCCTACGGCAAGGCAGTAGCTCGAGACCTGGCTTCAGGATTAGCGGCCAGTGGGGTTACGGTCGTTTCGGGAATGGCGCGGGGAATTGACGGGGTGGCCCATCAGGCGGCTCTGGAAGCGGGCGGGCGAACGATCGCGGTGTTGGGATCGGGTCTTGATCACCTATACCCACCAGAACACCGAAAGATGGCGAGTCAAATTGCAGAATCAGGTGCGGTGGTTAGTGACTATCCGCTCGGAACGCGGCCTGAGGGAGGCAACTTCCCACCTCGGAACCGCATCATATCGGGCCTGTCGCTCGCCGTGATTGTGGTGCAGGCCGGGGAACGGAGTGGGGCGCTTATCACTTCAAATTTTGCGGCGGAGCAAGGCCGAGACGTATTTGCGGTACCCGGTCGAATCTATGATCATGGTAGCAAGGGGGCCAATCGGCTGATCGGCGAGGGAGCCTTTCCGGCGACCTCAGTAGACGATGTGCTGGAGGTTCTGAACCTGGATGTTGTTGCCCAGGCTGCGCCGGCCCCGCTTCCTGAGGACGATACAGAGCGACTGGTGTTGAGCAGTCTGGGATCCGAACCGATCCACATCGATGACCTGCGAGCACGCTGCGAGCTGCCGATCGCGGAATTAACGGCCTGCCTGTCCATGCTCGAAATTCGTGGGCAAGCACGTCAAGTGGGCGGAATGCACTACATTCGTGCGCGTGAATCGCGCGCAGAATACAGGCTAGGATGACACTCGAACACACTACAGCAGTAATCATGGCGGGAGGAGGCGGTACACGGCTGTGGCCGCTTTCCCGATCGAACCGCCCAAAGCAGAGTCTGGCAATCCTGGGCGATCGCACCCTCTTTCAGATGGCGGTCGACCGGTTAACGCCTGCAATACCGACCGAACGGATCCTGGTTGTCTCAGTGGAATCCATGGCTGGAATTCTCCAGCCTCAGATCCCGTCACTCACTTCGGATAACTTCCTGAATGAACCATTCCCGCGCGGTACGGCTTCGGTACTTGGCTACGCGGCAACCGTGTTGAACCATCGGGCGCCGGGTACGGTTATGGCGTGCCTTACGGCAGATCACATCATTCAGAATGAAGAGCGTTTTTTGGAATTGCTAGCGGCTGCCGAAGCGCGCGCCTTACAAGGGGAGCTCGTAACGCTCGGAATTGCTCCTTCCGCTCCGTCCACCGGCTACGGATACATTCATCTCGGTGAAACATTGGCTGCAGAAAAGGGATTCGACATTCACAAAGTTCTGCAGTTCAAGGAGAAGCCCGATTACGCCGCGGCGGCGGAGTATATTGAGAGCGGAGAATATGCCTGGAACTCCGGCATGTTCGTCTGGACCCCCGAACGGATTCTGCAAGAGATTGAGCGGTTGATGCCCAAACTGTATGCTGCGCTGCAAGAAATTGAGCGCGCACTCGGCACGCCTGAGGAGAGCTCGGTTATTGCGAAGGTTTGGGAGGGTCTGGAGAGCGAGACAATCGATTACGGAGTGATGGAAGGTGCCGAAAATGTAGTGGTCATCCCGGCGGACGACCTCGGCTGGTGGGACGTGGGTGGTTGGGACCGGCTCCAAGACTTGATGGATTCGGATCAGAACGGGAATACCGTAAGGGCTACTGACTCGTTGCTCTCGGATACGAACCGAACAGTGATTTATCAAGAACCGGGTCTTCACCGATTGGTGGCGACGCTGGGTCTCGAGGACATCGTCATCGTGGATACGGAAGACGTCTTGTTGGTTTGTGATCGCAAACGCGCAGAAGAGGTAAGGAGTCTGGTCGCCGGGCTATCAGAAAACGGTCTGGAGGATTATGCCTGACATAGAAACCTATTGCCTGAAATGCAAGGTTAAGCGCCCGATCGAAGATCCGGAAGCGACTTTTACCAAGACCGGCTCTCCGGCGACTCGCGGGATATGCCCGGTTTGTGGTTCGAAGTTGTATCGCATGGGTCGTACCGAAGCCCACGAAGGCCTTGAGCCTCCGGAAATCAAGCCACGCGCCAAGGCGAAGAAACCCCGCAAAGGCAAGATGGTTATCGTCGAATCGCCTGCGAAGGCACGCACCGTCGGCCGTTTCCTGGGCAAGGGATATACGGTAAAGGCGTCCGTCGGCCATGTGCGAGACCTGCTTCGGTCTCAGATCTCGGTCGATGTCGACAATGGATTCACGCCGAAGTATCGCGTGCCAAATGAAAAACGGGAGGTCGTCAAAGACCTGAAGAAAGCAGTCGCCAAAGCAGAAGAGGTCTATCTTGCGACCGACCCTGATCGAGAGGGTGAAGCGATTGCCTGGCATCTGCTGGAAGCAGCGGAAATTGACGATGAGCAGGCTCGGCGAGTCGTCTTCCACGAGATAACAAAGGAAGCCATTGAAGAAGCCTTCGAGCATCCGCGCAGCATTGATTCTGATCTGGTAGATGCGCAACAGGCTCGTCGCATCTTAGATCGCCTTGTCGGATACAACATCAGCCCGCTGTTGTGGACCAAAGTGCGCAGCCGTTTGTCTGCCGGCCGGGTGCAATCCGTGGCCTTGCGATTGGTTGTCGACCGCGAGCGGGAAATCGAGGAATTCGAACCGGTGGAGTACTGGAGTCTCGATGGCGATTTCCTGAGCCAAGAAAAACCGCCGGAATTCCGAGCCGGCCTGCGAAAACTCGACGGTCAGGATCCAGTAATCTCCTCAGAGGCCGCAGCGGAGGAACTGCTGTCAGACCTGCGGAGCTCCAAATTCAATGTGGGCAGGGTCAAACCCGGCTCTCGCGTGCGGCGCCCGCAGGCGCCTTTCACAACCAGCAGCTTGCAGCAATCTGCATCCCGTCGATTGCGATATTCGGCACGCAAGACCATGGCAATCGCACAGCAGCTTTATGAGGGAATTGATCTCAACAGTCATGAGCCTACCGGTCTGATTACGTACATGCGAACCGATTCGACACAGGTAGCAAAGTCGGCGCAAAGCGAGGCAAGGAAGGTGATTCGCGATCTATTTGGCGAGGAGCATCTGCCGGAGGAGTCG
>CAYZXF010000366.1:0-3059 GCA_964482355.1 uncultured Anaerolineaceae bacterium
ACGAGCAAGTTCCGGGATCCGTTCCACGGAATAGACCCTCCTTGCCAACATCGCAAGCACCGCCGCCTGATAACCAGACCCGGTGCCGATCTCAAGCACCGTCTCCTCACCTTCGAGTTCAAGCAGCTGCGCCATCAATGCTACGATGTACGGCTGCGAGATGGTCTGGCCCTTTTCCAGGCGCACCGGGCCGTCGGCATAGGCTAGCTTCTGCATGTCATCCGGCACGAACCGATGACGCGGCACAGCGCTCATGGCGTCCAGGACGCGCTCGTCGGTGATATCCCGGCCGCGTAGCTGCACCTGTACCATCCGCTCACGCGCAGATCGCTCTTCTTCAGCCATATGCCTCCAATATCGATTATCGCACAAGGAGCTTTGGTAGACTTTCGGTATGGTTGCTGCGGTGAGCGTTTGAAGTGAGCGTATCCAGCTCCGAGCCTGACCAGGCAGTTGCTCAGTCGAAAGAATCCGCGCTACTTCGATCGGATGTCGCGCTGCGCGAGGCCGATCGACCCACTCTCGATGTACTAGAAAATTTAAGGGTCCGGCTGTCCAATTATTTCACCGCGCGCCGGCGGCGCATCTGGCGCGAAAACCTCACCGCCTACGCTCTGATTGCCCCCGCGCTGTTGCTAATCTTCGTCTTCGGCTTGTTCCCGGTTGTCTTTGCGCTATACGTGAGCGTTCATAAGTGGCTGATCATTCAAGGCGAGTTTAGGGGGCTAACCAATTACGTTGGCAATATCGGCAACTTTGCATATTTAGCGCTGTTTGCCCTTGGAATCGGAGCGCTGATCGGAGCCGGCCTGTTATTGCGCAGTGTGTACCGGCGCTCGCAGGAAGACGAATCGTCCCCATGGCTTCTAGCCATTCCAGCCTTCTTATACGCTGCCACCGTCATCGCGTTCGTACGATGGACTTTTTTCCAGCTACCCGAATTTCTAGGTATTGCCACGAAAATGCGCGGCCTGGAACGAACCCGTGAACTGTTCCTTCGGTTGCTAAATGAGGCCTTTCGGGCGGAGACCGTTTACCCATCCTGGCAGTTGTTTATTCGATTGCTCGTGATTGCCCTAATCGTCGGCATTGGTTTCAGCCTCTGGCGACGCATTCCGAACAGCGCGAAGTACCAATCCAACCTGACCCTAATGTGGCTCGCCATTGCCACCGGGACCGGGCTTTTGGTATTCACGTACAACTCGGTCGGAGAGGCATACAATCTCGCGGTGGAAACTGGCGTGGATCCGGGGATCTGGCCTCAGCTCATAGCGATCACATCCGGCTTCTTATTTCTCGGCCTGGCCTGGATCCTATGGCGGAGCGCCGAGAAGGCCTCTTCTACCTTCCAGTTCGCGGTCCGCATTATGGCGGCCATCATGCTGATGGTGGGTGCGGTGGTGCTGATTATCGAAATTCCCACCATCGTGGCCGCCGGAGACAAGGATCTCTGGCAGGGGCTCAGGGTGACGGTGTTCTTCTCGCTTGGCACCGTGCCGATACAGCTTACGATCGCCATATTCCTGGCCGTGATTCTCTTTCAAAAACTCAAAGCATCGAGCACCTTTCGGATAATTTTCTTCCTCCCCTATGTAACGCCGTTTCTGGCAACTGCAGCGGTCTTTGTGCTGATGTTTTCTGATCGCGCTCAGGCCCCCGTCAACAAGTTGCTGGCACTGTTTGGGGTTCAGGCACAGCGGTGGCTGCGCGAGCCAAAGGGGATCTTGAGCATGGCAGCCAATACGCTCGGGATTGAGGGCTATCCCGACGCGTTCCTCCCCACTTGGCTCCCCGAAGATTTCTCAACCTTGCTAGCCGACTGGATGGCCGGTCCAAGCCAGGCTCTGATAGTAGTAACCATGCTCTCGATCTGGACCTTTGTGGGCTACAACGTGGTGATCTATTTGGCCGGTTTAGGCAACATACCGACAGAGATTACGGAGGCCGCAGAGATCGATGGCGCTAACCGTTGGGATGTATTTAGACACGTCACGTTCCCTCTGCTCTCCCCTACAACGTATTTCCTGTCTCTCATCGCGGTGATGGGCACCTTTAAGGCCTTCAACAGTATTTGGCTCCTGAGGCAATCTGTGGGTACGGCACTAGGCTCGATTGAGACCTTTAGCGTCGTGATCTTCGAGGAATTTTTCGTCAAGACCCGCTATGGATACGCCTCCGCCATGGCATTTGTTTTGTTCGCCATTATTCTGAGCCTTACCTTAATCAACAACCGCATTCAGGGCAGAAAGGTGTTCTATGGCTGAGGCCACCATCGATCCGCAGCAGGCTCCCGAAGTGCAGCGCAGATTTCAATTGCCCAAGCTAAGCGCCTGGCGATTGTTCAGCTATGCAGTGCTCTTGGTTGGGGCGGCCATTTCGATCATTCCGTTCTTCTGGATGGTCAGCACTTCCCTTATGACCGTTGGCGAAGCGATTAGTGGGAGGCTCCTCCCGAGCGCGCCGCAATTCGGAAATTACGTCGAGGCTTGGACCACGGCCGAGTTCTCGCACTTCATGCGGAACAGCATCGTCATCACCGTGATCACTCTGGCAGGCGAGCTGACCGTCAGCGTGATGGCAGCCTACGCGTTCGCGCGCCTAGAGTTTCCAGGTCGAAACCTGATCTTCGCAACATTGCTGGCTTCGTTGATGATCCCCGGCATGGTCTTGATGATTCCCAACCTGTTAACCGTAACCTGGCTGGGCAGGGTGGGACCCATCGCCTGGATCGACAACTGGCCGGCTCTCACCATCCCGTTCATGGGCAGCGTCTTTTCCATATTCTTATTGCGGCAGTTCTTTGCGCAGATTCCGGATGAATTATTCGACGCGGCGAAGATCGATGGGGCGGGGCATTTCCGGATGATAACGCGGATCGTTATTCCTTTGTCCACAGCACCCATCATGGTGATCATCGTCCTTTCATTTATCGGATCATGGAATGCGCTCGCCTGGCCGCTCTTGGTGACCAATTCAGATGAGTGGCTCCCAATCGCGGTCGGCTTATTTAATTTCGTCGATGATGGGGGAAGCAAGATGCAACTGATTATGGCCGGGTC
>CAYZXF010000367.1:0-3731 GCA_964482355.1 uncultured Anaerolineaceae bacterium
CTGCGGTCCAGCCGCCGGCCCAGAGCGATGGTAGATCTGCCCAGTGGGCGGTATGCAAGTGGGTCAGAAAAACCTTGGTCAAGAAATTGGCTGGAAGCATCAATGCCTGAATGTTGGCCATTGAACCGCTTCCAATATCCACTACGAACTTATCCCCATTGCCGAGCTCTATGATCCATGAGGCCGCTGCCTGAGACCGACGTGCGGTCGGCATGCCTGTGCCGGTGGCGATGACCCGGAGCTCATCGGCACCCAGTTCTTCGGATGCCGGGTAATAAACATACCGATCCGGCGCTGTTCCGGTTGGTGAGGTTACTTTTCCACCTGCCATTTTTATTCTCCTTGTTTCTAGCTACATCCGGTTATTGAGAGCGATTGGGCAACTAATTAGAACACAGTGAGCAACAAAATAATTTCGCCTGGTTGCATCTAAATGCTGCGAGCTGACCGACCGGGCATCGCTCCATCACATGCTCCCGTTGATACGTGCATCGAGATTGCCTCTTGCATCTGCTCCATATTGCCCGGTCTGCTCCAGCTAGTTTTTGGGGAAAACACTATCCCTATGCAGAGCATCACATAAAGACATCTTGAGGCCGCAAATAACGATGAAGTGGAACAAGCTGGAGTCATTGAATGCGTCAGGCATTGCAGAACGCCGTAGGCATTAAACTCAAAGGGCCGTCTCCAGTCGAAAATGAGACAGCCCCGATTGTCAGGGTTTTGGGATTCTAGCTCGCGCTAACCCGCGCGTTGAATTCATCGATGTGCCTGTCGATCTCCTCCACCTGACCTTGGGTGTCCGTCCAGTACTCCGCGTCGTACCACTGGGCCATGATTTCTTCATAGGTCTTGCCTTGCTGTTCGCCCCAGGTGACGTATTTCAGGTTGTGGATCCGGCGCCGATCCGTGTACCGGAGTTCCAGCATATTATCCGTCGTGAGACCCATCAAGTAGCGAGCGAAATCGCCGGCCGCGTCCAGATCCGTGTACTCACCATGCTCCTGGCGCATCTCTCCCAGACGGCTCAGGTACAAATCCATTGAATCCGTGAGAACCGTGATCACGACGTCCGAGCTCCCCAGTTCATAGTACTTAGCGAACTTAATCGCCATCGATAGGTTCGCGATGCCGGAGAAGCCAAGCAAGTTGAGCTGCTGCATCGTCTCATTTGGAACTCCTTGCGAGGAAAGAAATCTCAGGCCAGCCGGTTCATTAAAGAGACGCGCCAGCTGCACAATCACTTCGTCATCTAAGTCGATTACCAGGTCGGTATTCTTGACATTGTGGATCCATGGCACATGCTTGTCCCCAATACCTTCAATGCGGTGTGCGCCGAAACCATTTTCGAGCAGAGTGGGACATTGAGAGGCTTCGCCGGCCGCGATCTTGCTTCCCGGGAACTGCTGTTTCAAGAAGTCGCCACAACCGATCGTGCCTGCCGAGCCGGTCGTGAGCACCAAGCCGCGATATTCCTCGCCCGGCTTAAGTTCCTGCTCGAGAACCTCTAACATAGCATTCCCGGTGATTTCGTAGTGCCAAAGGTAATTGCCGAGTTCCTCGAACTGGTTGAAGATCATGAGATCTTCGCCTGATTCGCGCAGCTCCCAGGTCTTATCGAAGATCTCCTTCACATTGGATTCGCTGCCCGGCGTTTTAATAACCTCCCCTGCGATATTCGCCAGCCAATCGAAACGTTCCTTGCTCATCCCTTCTGGCAAAATCGCCACCGATTGGGTGCCGAGCAAGGCCGAGTCATAGGCCCCACCCCGGCAGTAGTTGCCGGTCGACGGCCAGACCGCCTTTTGACTTGTCGGATCAAATTGTCCGGTCACGAGCGGAGGCACGAGGCAGCCAAATGCCGCTCCTACCTTATGCGCTCCAGTTGGGAACCACATTCCGACCAGCGCAAGTATCCTGGCCTCCACACCAGTAAGACTGGTCGGGAGTTCGATGTAGTTCACTCCTCCGAAATCGCCACCCGAATCCACGGGCTCGTTATGCCAGTTAATTCGAAAAAGGTTTACGGGATCCACCTCCCACAGATCAACCAGGCTAAGCTTTTCGCGGATTTTGTTGGGAATAGTGGAGGGGTCCTTCATCTGAGCGAAGGTGGGGATGATAATGCCGCGCTCCTTTGCGCGGCTGGCGGCTCGTTCGAGCCGATCTTCGTGCAACGTTAAATCGATCATACTTACCTTTCTGTTTGTACGACTTCCTCAGGTTCCTCTCGTAGCACGTACAAGGGGCGGTTCTTGGCTTCGTCATAGAGCCGGCCGATGTACTCCCCGAGAATACCCAGCGAGATGAGTTGGACGCCGCCCAGGAAAAGGACCGCGATCAGCGTGGTGGCCTGGCCGGAGAGCTCACCCCTGCCCGACAATCGAAGATAGATCACGATCGGGATGGCCAGGATAGCGAGGGCGGCACTGAGGAAACCGAAATAGGTCGCGAGCTGCAGCGGAAAATACGAGAAACCGGTTACGGCATTGATCCCCAGGCGGACCATTTTGCGCAAAGGGTACTTAGTCTCGCCTGCCTGGCGGGCGGAGCGCTTATAGTCAACTCCGATCTGCTTGAAACCCACCCAGGCGGTCATCGCGCGCGGGAAGCGGTGGTGCTCACGCATCTTCTTGAGCGCTTCAACCACCTTGCGGTCCAGCAGCCGAAAGTCGCCTGCGTCGAGCGGAATATCGACCTCGGTGATGCGGTTGATTACCCGATAAAAGACAGCCGCGGTGGCACGTTTGAACCAGCTTTCTCCCTCGCGCTCTGTGCGCACGGCATAAACCACCTCATAGCCTTCGCGCCATTTCGCAGCGAGTTCGGAGATCAGTTCCGGTGGGTCCTGAAGGTCGGTATCGATTGTGACCACTGCCTGCCCCCGGCTGTAGTCCATTCCAGCGGTTACCGCGATTTGATGCCCGAAGTTGCGCGAAAAGAGCACCGGCCGGACACGAATATCCTCAAACGCAAGATCACGAATGACGTCGGATGATCCGTCCGTGCTGCCGTCGTCCACCAGGATAAGCTCCCAGGGCTCGCCGATCGCATCCATGGCAGCTTGTACACGGTCGTAAAAATCGCGAAGCGTTTCGACTTCGTCGTACACCGGCCCGACCACTGAAAAAGTCGGTTGTTTACTATCTAATTTGGCGTTCATCATGCCTACTATTCTGTCGCTATGCTATGCCATTCCCGCAAAAAAAGCACCTGCCCGAATTCTCTTCCAGTCTTTCCGATCTAGATTTGGCTATGCGCAAGGGGTCAGGCCTGTGGAGGTCTGCCGTTAGCCTACGACTGCGCGCAACGCATCGAGCGTCGGCTTAATCACTGTCGCCTCGCCGGCCGCGCGCATCGCAGCTGGAACGTCCTTGAGACCGCTGCCGGTGATCACCACCACGATCCGCTCGTCCGGCGCGACTAAGCTCTTTTCCACCGCCGCTTTCAGCCCAGCATAGGCGGTTGCTCCGGCCGGCTCGGCGAAGATGGCCTCGCGGCCTAGGATGGCCATCGATTTCAAAATCGCTTCATCTTCTACAGCAATCATCGCGCCGCCCGTCTCGCGCACAGCCCTCAGCGCGCGCAACCCATCCCGCGGCAGATCAACCGATATGCTGTCTGCAAGAGTGTTCGAATGAACTGGCTCAATTTCCGCTGCGCCTGCTTCGAAGGCATTCGTCACCGCCGCGGATCCAGTAGATTGAATACCGTACATACGGGGTATGTGA
>CAYZXF010000368.1:0-2339 GCA_964482355.1 uncultured Anaerolineaceae bacterium
AACCCATCCGTCATGGTTGGCGCAGGGCTGCTTGCTAAGAATGCTATTGAACGCGGACTGCGGGTAAAGCCCTATGTAAAGACCAGCCTGGCGCCCGGTTCAAGGGTGGTCACTGAATATCTACAGGACGCGGGGCTGCTCGAGCCGTTGGCGGTACTGGGGTTCAACGTGGTGGGCTATGGATGTACGACCTGCATCGGCAACAGTGGCCCGCTGCCAGGCGATGTGGTTCGAGCCATCAACGAGTCGGATCTGGTGACTGCGGCGGTGCTTTCGGGTAATCGCAACTTCGAAGCCCGCATCAGCCCAAACGTCAAGGCCAATTACCTCGCCTCGCCTCCGCTGGTGGTGGCATTTGCGCTGGCCGGCCGGGCAGACATTGATCTGGCGAGCGAGCCGCTGGGCAACGACCCCGCTGGCGAGCCCGTATTCCTGCGTGATATTTGGCCGGATCAGGAAGAGATCCAGGCCGTGGTGGAGCGCTCGGTTAGCACCGAAATGTTTGAGAGTCGCTATCAGGATGTCTATACAGGCAACGAGACATGGAACGAGATTCCTGTCGCCGGAGGCGCACTCTATAGCTGGTCGGAGGATTCGACTTATATTCAAGAGCCCCCCTTTTTCACAGACCTGACACCTGAGCTTCCTACGCTCGAGGACATCCAGGGTGCAAGGGTCCTGGTCCTGCTCGGCGACTCGATTACCACCGACCACGTTTCGCCAGCTGGGGCTATTTCTTCAGCCGGACCAGCCGGCAAATATTTAGTGGATCAGGGGGTTGAGCCGCGGGATTTCAACTCCTTTGGTTCGCGGCGTGGAAACGATCGCGTGATGACTCGCGGCACGTTCGGGAACATCCGCATCAAAAACCTGCTGCTTGAAGGAGTGGAGGGACCCGAAACGCTGCATTTCCCCGATCAGAAACGCATGAGTATCTTTGAGGCGGCGCTCAAATATCGTGATGAGGGAACCCCACTGGTCGTGCTGGCCGGGGCCGAGTATGGTACGGGTTCGTCCCGCGATTGGGCCGCAAAGGGAACCATCCTGCTCGGTGTCCGGGCAGTCCTGGCGCAATCGTTCGAGCGAATCCATCGCTCCAATCTGGTGGGAATGGGTGTGCTGCCGCTCGAGTTCGCAGGCGTGAACGCGCTTGGTTTGACCGGTCATGAAGCGTTCGACATTATCGATTTGAGCGAATTGAAGCCGGGGGGCGCAGTGCAGGTGAGGGCCGAGAAAGAAGATGGCTCGGTCATCGAATTCGAGGCCCTGGCCCGGATCGATACCCCCATCGAGCTCGACTACTATCACAACGGAGGCATCCTGCACACTGTATTGCGGCAGATGCTTCAGGACAGTTAGCGCACTTTCCCCCGAAGACATCCCGAAGCTCCCCAATCATCGCCACCACCGAGTCTCGCACTCTCCACACCGCTGAAACAAAAAGCGAGGCAGCGGCAGCAGGCCTCGCTTCTTATTCGGTCCCTTGCGATGCTAGCGTCTGCGATGCTCGCGGGCGCGAGCTTCGCAAGGGTCTGTGTTAGCGGCGGGGGGTTTTAGCCCGCTCTTGATTGCAGTATAGATTCTTGGTTTGGGAATTGGGGGTTGTGTAAGCGCTTTGTAAGGGGGCGCGTTCAGGGGGTTCGGCCGGATCGAACCGCGTAAAATCCCACGATTCCGGCGCCAGCTAGTAGCGTCAGGCCCAAAACGCCGAGCAGCGTGGAGCCCTCGTCCTCAGATCTGCTGATCTGTAATATGGCCGCACTGGGCTGGCCCCCAAACTGTACGAATTTTGTATCTCCCGGCAGCAAGCGCACCGGCACATTCATGGAAGTGGTTGGGTTGTAGTTCGGAGGGACGGCCCCACTGACGTTGTAGTCTCCACCCTCGAGATCTGAAAAGCAGAAGCCATCCACATTGCTGTCGGTGGTATGTTCGCCCTGGACGCGTCCATCCCGGTCTACGACGCTAACCTGGCCCTCGCTCAGAGGCAGCTCGTCCTCGTCCAGCCGCGCATTCCCGTTGTCATCCGTGAAAAGCAGCACACAGATGTCACCGGTGCCGACCAGCGGCCCGGATTGAACCGTAGGCGTCGGAGAGGCGAGCGGGACCGGCGTCGCTGCGAGCGATCCTAAAACAAGCTCCATTCCAGGGGAAATGAAGTCGCCGGATTGAATCCCATTGAGCGCCATCAGTTCCTCAACCGAAATCTCGGCGATCGCCGCGATCCGCCAGAGCGAGTCGCCATCCAGCACAATGTAGAGGATCGCTCCTTGAGCATTTGGGGTTGGAGTCTGGAACGGAGTCGGCTGCAGGAGCGGAACGCTCTCATCACTTCCAGA
>CAYZXF010000369.1:0-1530 GCA_964482355.1 uncultured Anaerolineaceae bacterium
TATCTACCTTTCTGTTTTTAGTACTTCCTCAGGTTCCTCTCGGAGCACGTACAGAGGGCGGTTTTTCGCTTCGTCATAGAGCCGGCCGATGTACTCCCCGAGAATACCTAGCGAGATTAGTTGAACGCCGCCCAGGAATAACACCGCGATCAGAGTAGTAGCCTGGCCGGAAAGCTCACCCCTGCCGGACAATCGTAGATAGATCACTATCGGAATGGCCACGATGGCAAGCATTGCGCAGAGGAAACCGAAATAGGTCGCTAGCTGTAATGGAAAATATGAAAAGCCCGTGACGGCGTTGATCCCCAGACGGACCATTTTGCGGAAGGGGTATTTAGTCTCGCCGGCCTGGCGGGCGGAGCGCTTGTAGCCAACTCCAATCTGCTTGAAACCCACCCAGGCGGTCATCGCGCGCGGGAACCGATGGTGCTCACGCATCTTCTTGAGCGCTTCCACTACCTTGCGGTCCAATAGCCGGAAGTCGCCTGCATCGAGCGGGATATCGACTTCAGTAATGCGGTTGATCACTCGATAAAAGATGGCGGCCGTGGTGCGCTTGAACCAGCTTTCTCCTTCTCGCTCCGTGCGCACGGCATAGACCACTTCATAACCTTCGCGCCATTTCTCGACCAGCTCTGCGATCAGCTCTGGAGGGTCCTGGAGATCGGTGTCGATGATCACTACAGCCTGACCGCGGCTGTAATCCATTCCAGCGGTTACAGCGATCTGGTGTCCGAAGTTGCGCGAAAAGAGTACCGGCCGAATTCGAATGTCTTCGAACGCGAGATCGCGAATGACGTCGGATGATCCGTCGGTGCTTCCGTCGTCCACCAGAACAAGCTCCCATGTCTCACCAATTGAGTCCATGGCAGCTCGTACTCGGTCGTAAAAATTGCGAAGCGTTTCGACTTCGTCGTACACCGGCCCGACCACTGAAAAAGTCGGCTGTTTATTAGTTAATTTTGTTTCCATTTATTCGTCGATATGCTATGCCATTCCGGCAAAAAAAGCACGTGCCCGAATTCTCTTCCAGTGATCCGATTCTTGATTTGGCTATGCGCACGGGGATGAACTTGTTGAAGCGACTGCTAGCCTACGACTTCTCGCAACGCATCGAGCGTTGGCTCGATCACGGTCGCCTCGCCGGCGGCGCGCATCGCGGCTGGAACGTCCTTGAGTCCGCTGCCGGTGACAACTACCACGATGCGTTCTTCCGGAGTTACTATTCCCTCAGCTACCGCCGCTTCTAATCCGGCGTATGCCGTTGCTCCTGCCGGCTCCGCAAAAATGGCCTCGCGACCCAGGGTGCGGATCGATTTCAAAATCGCTTTGTCTTCAACTCCAATCATCGCCCCGCCCGTATCACGCACGGCCCGTAGTGCCCGTAATCCATCCCGCGGCAGATCAACCGATATGCTGTCTGCAAGAGTGTTCGAATGAACTGGCTCAATTTCCGCTGCGCCTGCTTCGAAGGCATTCGTCACCGCCGCGGATCCAGTAGATTGAATACCGTACATACGGGGTATGTGA
>CAYZXF010000370.1:0-2789 GCA_964482355.1 uncultured Anaerolineaceae bacterium
GGAAGAAGCCGTCGAGGAACTCGAAGAGGAAGAAGCGGTCGAGGAACTCGAGGAAGAAGCAGCCGAAGAACTTGAGGAAGAAGCGGTCGAGGAACTCGAAGAGGAAGTAGCCGAGGAACTCGAGGAAGAAGCGGTCGAGGAACTCGAAGAGGAAGCAGCCGAGGAACTCGAGGAAGAAGCGGTCGAGGAACTCGAAGAGGAAGCAGTCGAGGAACTCGAGGAAGAAGCAGCTGAGGAACTCGAGGAAGAGGCTGTCGAGGAACTCGAGGAAGAGGCTGTCGAGGAACTTGAAGAAGAAGCAGCTGAAGAGCTCGAGGAGGAGGGCACCGAGCCCCCGGATCTGGTCGCTTAAGCTCGGGTTTCCCAACCAGTTTTAACTAAAAGCCCGGCCAAAAGCCGGGCTCTTTGTTTTTACCGTGGGCACTTCAATCTAAAAATCCGTTTACCAGGTCTGCCGCGATGCGCTCCAGCTTGTCCGTGCCAACACCCGATGAAAACCCTGCAGCTCCGCTCTGCTAAAATACGCGCGTGGGAACGCTCTACCTGGTCTCAACGCCTATCGGCAATCTGGAAGATGTTACGCTTCGGGCACTGCGCGTGCTTGGTGAAGTAGACATCATCGCCGCCGAAGACACGCGCCATACCCGGAAATTGCTCGACCGTTATGAAATCGACACTCCGCTGCTCAGTTACCACGACCACAACGAAGCGGTTCGTCTGCAGAAGATGCTCGAACACCTCTCGGCCGGATCGGTGGCGCTGGTTTCGGACGCAGGTACTCCTTTGATTTCGGACCCCGGTTTCAAATTGGTGCGTGCGGCTGCGGCGGCGGGTCACGAAGTAATCCCTATCCCAGGGCCAACAGCACCTATGACAGCCATCGTCGCATCTGGGCTTCCCACCCATTCATTTGTATTCCTAGGGTGGCTGCCTCGTAAGGCAGGACAGCGGCAGAAAGCGGTCCAAGAGCTTGCTTCTGAACCCCGCACCATGCTGGCGTTTGAAGCTCCCCACCGGCTTCGTGAGACGCTCAAGGATTTCGAAGCAGTATTTGGCCCAGAGCGGCAAATCGCGGTGTGCAGGGAGTTGACGAAGAAGTTCGAAGATATCGTCCGTGGTTCCATATCGGAAGTCCGTCAGCAATTTGATCGGGAGGACCCACGTGGCGAGATCACCCTGGTGATCGGCGGCGCAGACTTGATGGCAGAATGGGATGAAGCGAGTGTGCGAGAGGTCGTTTCGCAGCGAATCTCGGAAGGGATGCGGCGATCCGAGGCGGCACGCCAGGTGGCATCCGAAACCGGCTGGCCACGACGTGAGGTCTACCGGCTTGCAGAGGAGGCAGAGTGATCCTGGACGAACCGGAGCGCTTCGAGAAGCTGGATCCGTTGGATTTTCTAAGCTACATCAACGAACTACCCGAGCAGCTCAAGGCCGCCTGGGAACTCGGACAGAAATGCCCTCTTCCAGATGTAGATGAAGTGTCGCGTGTGGTGTTGGCCGGGATGGGGGGATCGGCCATCGGGGGCGACCTGCTGGCATCGTATGCAATGCCTACGGCCAGGGTTCCCATTATTGTCTGGAGAAACTATGAACTTCCCGGCTTCGTGTCGGACAGCCAGACGCTGGTGATCGCCTCCTCCCACTCTGGGAATACGGAAGAGACGCTTTCCGCCTTTGATCGAGCGCTTGAGCAAGGAGCGACAGTGCTAGCCGTGACCACCGGCGGAACACTGGCCGAAGCTGCGACCAATGCCGGTGTTCCCGTATGGCGCTTCGAACACGATGGCCAACCTCGGTCGGCGGTGGGGTTCTCGTTTGGACTGTTGCTATCTGTCCTGACTCGAGCGGGTTTCATCGAGTTTGACCCGAAGGAAATTGACGATACCGTGGTCGCCATGCACGACCAAATGGACGAGGTCGGAGCCAAGACACCGGTCGCCGGCAACCTGGCAAAGCGTATGGCCGGTCAATTTATGGATCGCTGGCCAACGATCATCGGGGCAGAATTCCTGGCTCCCGTTGCGCGCCGGTGGCGGACGCAGATCGCCGAGATTCCCAAAGCCGTTGCTCAATTTGAGGAACTGCCCGAGGCCGATCACAACATGATCGAGGGCGTTCAGCACCCAGAATCCCTCTTCGGCCCCACGATGGTGGTGTTCCTGCGTTCCACACTCAATCACCCGCGCAATCTAAAGCGCATCGAAGCCACGCGCAGCACGCTGATGGTCGAGGGCTTTAACACCGATATCCTGGAAGCCCAGGGCCAATCGCGGCTGGCCCACCAATGGACAAGCCTGCATCTCGGCGACTACGTTGCCTACTACCTGGCCATGGCTTATGGCACCGATCCGACACCGGTGCCGATCATGCAAGACCTCAAGCAGCGGCTGAAAGGTTCCTGAGCAGAAATGCTTGGTGGCCAACGAGCCGCGCTGCTTGGCGCATTCGGAGTCCTTGTCGGGCTAGTGGCACTGGGCTTGTTTGCCCTCCCAGAAGTGACAAATTTCGGACCCGAGGCAACCTCCCAACACATTCCGGCCAGCTCTCCAGCGGATGGTAGAGCAGTGTGTCGCCTTCCCATTCGATCTCGCCGGGGATCTCTGGCATGACGGAAAGCCTGGTTTCAACCGAGATACGATCCATCGGTCGATCAAATTCGATGCGGATGGGTGCGCTGGCCGGAATGTGTTGGGAGGTTGCCTCGGGTCCGAAATTTGTCACTTCTGGGAGGGCAAACAAGCCCAGTGCCACTAGCCCGACAAGGACTCCGAATGCGCCAAGCAGCG
>CAYZXF010000371.1:0-2812 GCA_964482355.1 uncultured Anaerolineaceae bacterium
GAATCACATGAGACGGAAACAACAGTTCGTTCTCGGCGTACATTGGGACCCCCCTTCCGGGTCGAGCGGCAGTTTTCGGAAGTGGGCAGGATTTTAGAGTTAGGGGGTCAAAGCGGAATAGAGTACTCTGGTACTAGCGCAGGTTGAATTTGCCCTTTGGGAGAGTTCCCATAGCGGGGTTTGCTTGGAATTTCGAGCTTTTGTGCTCAAAGAGCCGAACTTTGGGTGGGTTTTAAGCGCCGCCGGCCCCATAGAGCGAGGGATCCGTCGGGGTATTGCCCGAGGGGTCGAAGACGTGCACCCATGTGCCAACTTCTGCGAACTCGAACATCCAGTTGGAGTCTGCAGGCGCGAGGTTTACGCACCCTCTTGAAGTTGGCGTACCAAATTTCCCGTGCCAGTAGGTGCCGTGAAGCGCACGCGCCTGATCAAAATAAAGCACCCTGGGGACATCGCCTAGAAAGTAGAAGTTATCCGCCTCGCCGGGAATACCGCCAGTCATGTCGTCCCGCTCTAGCTTCGCCCATACCTGGAACAGGCCGGGCTGGGTCCAGAAGCCATTGCGACCGGTGGAGGCCACCGTTGCGAAGATCAAGCTGCCTCCCTCGTACACGGCAACCGTTTGTTCATAGAGGTTAATGGACACCCAACGATCCTGGTCGACACCCTCCGGCGGCGTGGGATCCGGATCAACCACCGCTAGAAATCGCTGCTCGATCCATTGATTGGGGCCGATCATGTACCAGTCCCAATCCCCCACCCGCTGCTTGTCATATATCTGGACCACTGAGTTGCGAGTGAAGCATGCGGTGTGCTCTCCCAGCGGGCCGGCAGGCTCCTCCGAGGTGCACAGTCCGCCTGAGATAGTCCACGCAAACGGCCGATCAGGGGTTCGCTCAAATTGAAGACCGGGTGACTGCGGGAGCTGTGACACCCGGCTTACGTCATCGCTCCGAACGTATCCGTTGCCGGTGCTGTATACCGTAACCCCCGAGTCCTCTTGTCGATTGAAGTAAGAAAGATAAACGAAGCCATCGCTCAACGATGAGGCGCCCCCGCCACCGCGCACTGCATCTTCATAGCTTGTATATAGCGGGGTTGCGCCGGAACCAGCGCGGACGTAGCTGAACGGGATGTAGCTCAACGCAGGATCAATCTCAGTCAATGGAAGCGGTCTGGGTGAAAGCAGGCCGAGCCGAGCCAGCTTGCTGAGCTTGGCCGCCGGCCCATGGCGCGGGCAGCGATGCGGCTGCCGCAGCTGCAACCTGGGCGCGCACACATAATCCCGGGTATCGGTCGGGGGATCAGGCTGCGCTACCGGGGAAAATCCAGCAACGATCGAGAGAATCAACGCGAACAGTGTGGTCGTAATCATGTCTATGAAAGGGTCATATTATATTTGGTCTCACACCGTCTGTGGGCCGCGCTACACGCAGATATTAATCCTCAGACACGCGCCTTGATATCCGCCTGTGCTCTCTCGAGAAAGGCTTCGACCGACATCCCCCCCAGATCCTCCTGCGAACGCAGTCGGACCGACACCTGGTCGGCCTCCGCATCACGGTCGCCCATGATGAGCATGTAGGGAACCTTCTGCACCTGTGCGTCTCGGATTTTGGCGTTCATCCGCTCACTACGCTCGTCCACCTCGACCCGTAACCCTGCTTCTTTCAGCTGCTCCGCCACCCCTCGCGCATAGTCTTGATGGCGGTCGGCGATCGGAATCAGGCTGACCTGGACCGGCGCCAGCCAGACCGGGAAAGCGCCCGCATGGTGCTCGATGAGCGTTCCGAAGAAACGCTCCATCGCTCCCATCAGCGCGCGATGGATCATATAGGGTTGATGCTCGGCTCCGTCCTCCCCCACGTACGACAGCCCGAAGCGCTCCGGCAGGAAAAAGTCGAACTGAATCGTGGATAGCTGCCACTCTCGGTCCAGCGCATCGTTCACCTTTAGATCGATCTTCGGACCGTAGAAAGTGGCCTCGGCTTCTTCCACCTGGTAGGGCAAGCCGGATCGCTCGAGCGAGGCTCTGAGCGCCTCGGTAGGCGCTTCCCACTGCTCTGGCGAGCCGGCCGCTTTGTCGGGATCGCGGGTTGCCAGATAGGCGTGGATGTCGTCGAACCCGAAAGATCGCAGGATATGCAGGCTGAAATCCAGAGTCTTGTCGATCTCATCCGGCATTTGATCCGGTCGGCAGAATAGATGGGCATCGTCCTGTGTCAGGCCGCGTACCCGCAGCAAGCCGTGCAGCGTTCCACTGCGCTCGTACCGATACACCGTGCCCCACTCCGCATAGCGCAGGGGCAGGTCGCGATAAGAGCGAGTTTTGCTCTTATAGATTTGAATGTGAAAGGGACAGTTCATCGGCTTGAGGTAGTATTTTTGCTCGTCAACCTCGACCGGTGGGTACATGGCGTCGGCGTACCAATCCAGATGGCCGCTGGTTTCCCACAGTTTTGATTTGCCTATGTGTGGCGTGTAAACGAAGTCATAGCCTGCCTTTTCGTGCTCATCTCGGCTGAAATCCTCGGCCAATTTGCGGATCATGCCGCCCTTGGGATGCCAGAGGACCAAGCCAGGGCCCACATCATCACTGAAGCTGAAGAGATCAAGTTCTCGGCCAAGCACGCGATGGTCGCGCTTCTTTGCCTCCTCAAGCCTCCACAGATACTGCTCCAATTCCTCGCTGGTTTCCCAGGCCGTGCCGTAAATACGCTGCAGCATGGGCCGCTTCTCATCCCCACGCCAGTAGGCCCCTGCGACATTCAGCAACTTCAATCCGTCGGGATTGATCTGACCGGTCCGTTCC
>CAYZXF010000372.1:0-6034 GCA_964482355.1 uncultured Anaerolineaceae bacterium
CACCCGTCCGCCGCCAAAGGCTTCCACGCGTTCTTTCGGGAAGGTCTTATCGCCACTTGCCATGTAATCCACAGTTCCAACCGAACCGTCCGGGAAGCGAGCGGTAATATGTACGTTCTCTCCCTGTCCGCCGGGGATCCCTTGCGTAAGCACCTGCTCGGGGAGCGCGCCAATCAAGAACGTCAGGTAGTCGATGAAGTGACAGACCTCTCCGATAATTCGGCCTCCGCCCTGATCTGGATAGTGGACCCAGTGGTCGCTGGGCAGCGGCCCCGCGTTCACCCGATAGTGCACGGATAGCGGTTCACCGGCTTGTGACATGAAATCACGCACCTGGATGCCCATCGGAGCGAATCGGCGATTAAAGCCAACCGTCAGGAGCCCATCCGCCTCCTTCAATGCATCCATGACGCCGTCCAGACCTTCCGCATTAATTGCCAGCGGTTTTTCACAGAAGACGTGCTTGCCTGCGCGTAGTGCGTCCGCCGCCTGCCCGGCGTGCAGATGGTGTCGCGTAAGCACGGCCACCGTATTGATAGATTCATCCTGGATGACCTCGGCCGACTCGGTCGAGGCATAGGCGAACCCGTAGCGCTTTCCAGAATCGGTGGCGCTGACCCCACTTCCGGTGGCCAATCCAATGAGCTCGACCTCGTCCATTCCTTTTAATGCCGGAAAGGTCACGTTCCTTGCGAAGTTCCCAGCGCCCAGAGCACCAAGCTTGACCAGGCGGTCCTTGCGGGCTCGATCCGACAGGGTGAGCCGGCGCTCCACTGGCGCTTGCTCTGCGTAGGTGAATACCACACCGAGCGTCGGTTCCGCGGAGCCTTCAGCAATCTGTTGATACGCTTGCTCGGCGTTTTCGACCGGGAAACGATGCGTAATGAGCGGGGTCACCTGGACCTTGTTGGTCGCGATCAGATCCAGAAAGCCTTCGATGTTTCTCCCCTCGGTCCAGCGTACGTAGCCGATGGGGTAATCGACTCCCATATCTTCATAGGTGGGGTCATAGCGACCCGGACTATAGGAGCGCGACACAACAAATTTCAATTCCTTGTCGTAGAAGGGTTTGCGCGGGATCTCCATGCCTACCACTCCGACCAGCACCACTGTGGCCCGGTCGCGGGCCAGCGTGGCCGCCAGTTCCAGCGGGTCGTTATCGTCAGTGTGGGCGCAAATCAGGATGGCATCAAATCCTTCGCCGCCAGTGAAGGCTTTTCCGGATTCGACCGCTTGTTCACGGTTTACTGCTGTGCCACCCACGCTCCTTGCCAGCTCCACCCTTGCCTCATCGACATCCACACCAAACGCTTCGCATCCCGCCGCGCCAGCGATCTGGAGCGCGAGCTGGCCGAGAAGGCCGAGCCCAATCACCGCCACGCGCTCCCCGACCTGCACATCTGACAGGCGGAAGGCATGCAGCGCAACCGAGCCCAGAGTGGCGGCCGCTCCCGACTCAAAACCGACCGATTCCGGAAGTCTGGCAATCATTTTCTCTGGGACAACCGCGAATTCGGCATGTACCGCGTGCCCGCCTGCGCAAGCCACTCGGTCGCCAGGGCGCAAGCTCGTAATCCCTTCGCCAAGCTCTTCAACAATACCGGCAGAGGAATAGCCTAGCGGGAGCGGTTGATCCAAACGACTGCGCACAGCTTGCAAAGTGTTGAGCAGCCCGTCCTGGCGCACTTTATCGATGGTTTGCCGCACAAGATCCGGCCGGGCGCGTGCCTTGCCGATCATTCCCTTGCCGGCAAATTCGATCACGGTGCGTTCCGTACCTGCGGAAACAAAGGAGACCACGGTCCGGATCAACGCCATACCTGGCGCGGGGCTGGGTACGGGCACATCCAGCACGTCAGGTTGGTCGGATTGAAGGTCTTGCACCACTTGTTTCATGATTCAGCCCGTGATTTTACATGAGATCGGATAGCAGTACCGGGAAATCTAGCCGTGCCGAGAAGTCGACGAGATGCCAATTCATCTTTGCGTTAGTACTAACTTGGCATCAAGCCAGTTGACCGGATTACCACACGCTCATCTGTTCTCAGATGTCCTCCCCCCCAATGCGCTCATGCCAATAGTCCATTGTAGAAGTCGTCCGCACGCCGCATCCCCTGCTCATAGTCTGCTCTCGTCTCGACGAGTCGGATATTCTCCGCCGCGGCCCGCTCTCTCAATTCGGCATTCTCAAGCGCTTGCGCCGTGGCTTCCGCCAACTGATCTGCGCTCGCCGGGTTCACGAGCGTGCCGTTCTTGCCATCCTCGATCCATTCCCGGATCGATTGGAGATCGCCCGCCACGGGGTAGGCGCCGCAGGCCATGGCTTCCAGCAGTGTATTCGGCGTGCCATCGTGCTCGCTGGGCGATACGGATACTTGCGCCCTACGGAATACCACCGCAAGGTCAGAAGGAGTTAGCGTAGGAAGTAAGTGCACCGAATCGCCGATTTGAAGCCGCTCGATCCATTCTTCGGCCTTCCGCTGTCCCGCCATACTCGGGCACAGGAAAACCACTGAGGGCACCCGATCCATAACTTTCGGTATCGATTCGAAGAAGGTGTCGTTTCTCACATAAGCTCGAAAACCGCGCGGGTTGACCACCACCGGCACTCCTGGCGCCAGCGTTTCGAGGATGTGTGTGAGCGCAGGGTGTTCCGATTGACCCGGTTCTCCTGGGAAAAAGACCTCCCTTCGCACTCCACCATTGCCAGGAAGGACCAATTGGAGACTCTCGTCGGCAAAGCCCCACTTCTTAGCAAGATCCGTATCGCGACGGTTGTCCGCGTGCAGCGCGTTGGTTCGTTCCAATGTGCGCTTCGTGAGGCTGCCCATCATCGGTGAAGCGGATGCGTGGAGGGTGAAATCGTTACCCCATATCGAGATTAGGAGCGGAGCCGCCGGATCGGAGGCCGCCGCAATGGCACCCTCGAATGGGATGCGCATCGCATGCACCAGGTCGGGCTTTAGCTCAGAGATTAGAGTCCGAACCTGCCTGGAAGAGCGGCTCACGGTGGCGGGTCCGAGCCAGTGGCGCATGAATGTGCGCAGCCCGATCGTCTTCGAAGATGTGAACGCGCTTTGCCGCCCGTTGTCCGTCCCCCCGGTTCGTTTCCGCCTCTTGCGACCGAGCCCACTGAAGGCAACGGGGACGAAGTGAAGCGATTCAAGTCCACTGAGCCTGGCGCAGTCAAAGGTCGAGATCAAATGAACTTCCGATCCGTTTGTGATGAAATAGCGGATCCAATTTCGGGCTATGGGGCTTCTGCCGTCAGCGATGAACAGCAGCTTCACGTCTGCCTCGCCTGGTTCACGACCTTGATAAACTTTTCGGCCATCAGCTCGATGTTCACTCGTTCGGCAACGACTTGGCGAGAGGCCGCACCCATTTTCGGCAGCTTTTCTGGATGCTCAAGGGCCTCACTGAGCGCCCCGATGAGCGCATTTAGATCCCCGGGGGGAACGATCCATCCATTTTGACTGCTCACCAGGTCCCTCTGCGATCCGTCCGCTTCGGCCACGATCACCGGGAGCGAATGAGCCATCGCCTGTTGTACGGCCAGGCCACCCGTACCCGGAAGCACGAACAAATCGGCCTGCCGAAAGATGTCGTCGAGCTCTTTTCCGTACTGCGCACCTGTGAATTTTGCCTCCGGGTACACCTTACCAGCCATGTGCTCAAGGTCGCTCCGTTCCGGCCCGTCACCGACAATCCATAGTTCTGGCTTCATTCTTTGGGCGCTGCACGCCTTCAGCAGCAGATTCACTCGCTTGCGTTCCTGAAGACGCCCCACAAATAACACGCGTGGGGTGTCGGCGACTTTTCGTTCGTGCAGCTCAGGCGGTGGTCCGGTTGTCGCATTCTGAGCGACGAAAACTCGCTCCGAGGGATAGCCGGTAATTCGATATTCTTCTGCGCCGGAGCTGCTGTAAGAAATCAACGCGTCAAACCGATTCAGGAATGACTTCCAGTTCACTAGCGACCTGCCGACACCCAAGCCCCATCCAATGACCGGCCTTCCCATCGAATGCATCCAATCCGCCGCGCGGCGGCTGGATAGATAACGTGGGTTGGCCTCCATGATCAGGGCTTGCGGGTCCCAATCCTGTATCCACTCCATGATGTCGCGCTGAAGACAGAGATAGAGTGGGCCGCCGAGAATGTGCACGTTGCGGGCGGGCCAGAATTGAGCTTCGTTCAAGGTGTCAGCGGTCTGGATCGCCTCGCTAGATCGGGGCCTTCCGGCGTAGAGGCTGAGCCCTTCCGAGCTGCGACTGGCCAGAAGGTCGAAGAAATCGACGCGATAGCTCGGCAGCACCCGCTGCTGAAGCGCAAGCCGCCCTTCGAATTCAGTCATGTCAGTCCTTGATCAACCGGGAGCGCAACCACATAGGTCTTCCAACCGCTAATCTCGCCAAGCCTTGGATACCCATCCCCCGCGGCGTGAAGGGCATAGCCTGCTGAGGTTAGGATGTTTTGTACCGCCGAGCTAGCTTCCGGACCATGCAGTTCGATCAGGATCGTAGGACGATCATTTTTCAACGTGCCTGTTAGGCCTTCGAGCACCGCCGCTTCTCCACCTTCCACATCGATTTTAATGAGTCCAGGAGCTGCCTGGCGATGGTCCTTGGTCCACTCGTCGAGCGCAATCACCTCGACTGGTATTGAGCCCTCGTACTCCGCTTGCCTCCCCTTGGCGGCCTGCAGTTTGCCCATGCCTCCGGATTTGTGCACCATAAATGCCTCCTCGGCGGCTCGCGCTCCGACTGCGGCTGCCATCACCTGCACGCGGCTTCCTTCCGGATTCAGGGCCATATTGGCCCGCAAACGAACCAGATTAGCTGGCAGCGGCTCAAAAGCCACCACCTGACCGGATGGACCTACCGCCTTGGCCAGAGCCAGGCTTACGTATCCGATGTTCGCGCCCACGTCGTACACGGTGAGATTGGGACGAACGAAATGCTCAATCGCCTCCAGCAGGGCCGGCTCGTAGGTGCCCAGCCACAAGTCTTTTTCCGTGCGCAAATCGAGTTCCAGGCGCATTCCCGCCAGCGGTCCAGCAGCGATCTCGACTGGCACGATTTCGTCCGGCGCAGCCCGCGTGAGCATATTTCGGATCCCGTTTGATACGGGTCCTAATCGATACAGGAAATTGCGCGCTCCTTGTGGAAGCGCACGCGCGATCCATGCCGTGGCGCGTACGAGAGTGGAAGTCATGGTTCGCTAATCGCCTTGAAGCGCTGCCAGATAACCATCCACCATGCGCTCCAGCCCAAATGCCTGTTCCGCTCGAGCCCGTGCCCCGGCTCGGAAGCGATCCTGCTCTCCCAATACGGCTTGGCTGGCCTCAACCAGCCCGCTTACATCCGGCGGCTCGAGCTTCCACGCATCTCCGCCATAAGGCACGACTCGGCCGGCATTCGCACTAACCAGCTCGGAAAGCGCTCCTGTATCGTAGGAGACGACCGGCAGCCCGCTTGCCATCGCTTCGATCACAGAATTTGGGCATGCAGGATGGATGTCGCCTGCGAACAGGACGTGGGCAGAGCGGTCCAGGGCGGGGATGTCTGTTGGTTCGACAACGCCTCGCCAGTCCACGATCAGTTCGCTCTCCGAGTCGATGGATTGGTGTACTCGACTCGGGACCTGCCCGGCAATGGTAAGTGTTACTTTCTGCTCGGTCTTCATCGCCAATCGCTGCGCCAAATCGATTCCGGCCGAAAGGCCGAACTCGTACCCGCCCGCAAAGTTTCCCTCCACCATCAACACCCGAAGGCGATCGTCTGGCGGGGTTCCCTCCCCTTCCGGAGAATACACATCCAATGGCACTCCATTGTGGACAACGCTTGAAGGAGCTGGAGCGGGTCCGTATCGCTTTTCCCACCAGTCTTTTGCAAATTGGCTTTGATAGACCACATGATCCGCCAGGCGGTTTCTGATCGAGCGCAGGAGTAAATTGTTGCGCTCCGCTCGGAGGTAGTGTCTGACACCCGTGCGCAGGCGTCGATGCATCCAGTTGATGCCATTGAGGCGCTGT
>CAYZXF010000373.1:0-1582 GCA_964482355.1 uncultured Anaerolineaceae bacterium
TGCCCCTACGCTACGACGGTAAAGCCTTCATCCCGAGCTTAGGTGACCTTCAAACGGCCCGATGGCACAAACCGCTGTTCGGGTCCTTGATAATCGCGGCGGGCCGTCGGAGATTAGATGGGGAGAGTCAGCGAACCTAGATCGCGCGGGTAGTAAGTCAATACGTCAATGCCGTCGTCAGTCACGGCTACCGTATCGGAATGCCGGAAACCACCGATCTCCGGCACGTACAGGCCGGGCTCGACGGTGAAGACCATTCCAGGCCGGATTTCGGTGTGATCACCCGAGTCTAGGAAAGGGCCTTCATGATAGCGGATGCCGATCGCGTGGCCTGAGTGGTGTTTCCAGTACGGCATCAATTCGTGTTTGTCAAAATAGGCGCGAACTGCGTTGTCGACATCCGAGCATTTAGCGCCCGGCTCAATGGCCTCGAGCGCGGCATGTTGCAGCCCCACCATGTGATCAAAGAAGCGCTTCTGATCATCGGTTGGGGCGCCCATAACCATGGTGCGTTCAAGTTCCGAGTTGTAGCCCCAGACCGGCGCTCCGGCGCCCGTTACCAGCACATCGCCCGGCTGGAAGGTGATATTGGCAGCTAACGAATGCGGGATGGCCGCGTTGCGCCCGATTTGACCCCGGTAAATGGCATGCGCGCCGCTGGAAAATGCGTCATTGGATCGATAAATTGGTCCGATCGCATCCAGCAGCGCTAGATGAGCCTCGTCACTGGCTTGCTGGCTCACCTCAGTTTCGGTGGCTCCGACCATTGTGTAGCGCTGAAGCAATTGATGTGCGAGATTTCCCCAGCGAACGCTCTCTCGAATGAGACGCAGCTCCGCCTCCGATTTGATCATCATCTGATCCTCGATGAACACTCTCACGGGATGAATCTCAGCTCCGGTCAACTCGGAAAGACTTGGGCCGCGATAGCCAAACACCCAGGGGTAGCCGTCTTGGTCCGCGCCGATGCCATCCTCTATTCCTAAATCCTTGATTGCGCCTTTCAACACCTCCGTAGGATGCGGGTCGTCCGGATATTCGAGATAGTGATCCACGCTGTCCACTACTGCATTGGCTTGCGCATGCTCAAGTTCAAGGCGTGGAACGAAGAGCCGCCGCTCCCCCTCTGAGTTCATCACGAAAGCCATCGGTCGCTCGGTGGCCACGAAGGCAAAACCGCTGTAGTAGAGGACGTAATCCTGGTCAAATAGCACCGCCCCGCTCAGGCCTTCCTCCTTCAAATACTCGATAAGCTTTTGGCACCGAGCACGGTGCTCCTCGGCTTTAATTTGAATTGAAGCTTCTCGAATGGGCATCTACCTGGATTCCTTTCGCTAAGTCCGATGATCCGCTAGGAATTCTAGCGCAGGAATGCGTCGCGTTGCCGAACACGTATAATCAAGCCTCGATGCGAAACAGGCATCTGCATCGGTAGAAGGACACTCCATTGGCTGACGCAAATCCCCAGGCCGAGATTTTGCTTCGAAGAAATCGAGAACTTGGAATCCTGAATCGAATCGCTCAGGCCCTCCATTGCGAGGTGGATCTGAATCGGGCTCTGGACGCCGCCCTGGCTCTGGTC
>CAYZXF010000374.1:0-3860 GCA_964482355.1 uncultured Anaerolineaceae bacterium
CGTGGGCACGGCGGCGGTTGCGACGACCTTTTGATGTCCTGCGCTTTGGTAGAGGTGGCATTTGCTCTCGTTCGTCCTTACAGAATGGTGCCTGCCCATCGGGCAAGCCGGACCATTATAACTGGGGCGAAAGCACTGTCAAGAAGCCTGATCACGCGGCCACTTTGACTGAGGTCGCAACGATGCTCGCTGCTACTTCAACTGAGGGCGCGGCGATACTCGCATCCGCATCTCTAAGGGCTCAGCGATGCTCGCTTGGTACCCAGCGAGCATCATGGCATGCTAATTTGCGTTCGCTGAAGACAGTCACAGGGCCCGTTCGGTATAATTCGGGCCGTGTCATCCAAGAAATTGACCCATCTCGATGACGAGGGAAGAGCCCACATGGTAGATGTAGGCTCTAAACCAGAGACCGACCGGATGGCGGTTGCCAGGGGCATCGTGCAAGTATCGGCCGAGACGCTGGCGACGGCCAAAGAGGGCAACCTGAAGAAAGGGAACCTCATTGCGGTTGCGGAATTAGCGGGGGTGATGGCCGCCAAGCGGACTGCGGAGCTCATTCCGCTCTGCCATCCGCTTTCGCTGACCCACATCGATGTCGAGCTGGAATTCGTTGATGATCCGCCAAGGATCGAGGTGGTCGCTGAGGTTCGAACGACGGGTCGCACCGGGGTGGAGATGGAGGCGCTCACCGCCGTGTCAGTGGCCTCGCTGACCGTGTACGACATGATAAAGGGGATTGAACGTGGGGCACGCATCACCGACATCCGTTTGGTTGAAAAACGGGGTGGAGCGTCTGGAGATTTGACGCTGGAGTAGGTCTTGCTGATTGATATTTTGTACTTTGCGACGCTCAGGGATCTTATCGGGCAGCGAAAAGAAAAGCTCGAAATTCCGGATGGCTCGACCATCGGGGATCTCAAAGGCAGGCTTGGCGAGCGCGGGGATCGGATCGCGCAAGCGCTTAATGTGGCGTTGTTCTCGATCAATCGCGAATTTGCATTCGCCGAGGAGATGCTGCAAGAAGGCGATGAGGTGGGCGTATTCCCGCCCGTGAGTGGCGGAGCGCAGCCTACGATCCTTGCGGTGACCGAAGACGTATTGGATCTAGACCAGATCGTTGCATCGATCACCAGCGAGACGACGGGGGCCGTCTGCACATTTACCGGAATTGTGAGGGGAAAGACAATCCGAAAGGAGCCTCGTGAAACCGCTTACCTTGAATATGAGGCATACGAGGCGATGGCGGAGGCGAAATTACAGCAGGTCAGCGACGAAATCAGAAAAAAGTGGCCGGCTGTTGAAGGAATTGCGATCGTCCAACGCCTCGGACATCTCGAGCCCGGAACGCCGACGGTATTAATCGCCTGCAGCGCTGGCCACCGCGATACGGGAGTATTTGAGGCGGCCCGATACGGAATCGATCGCTTGAAGCAGATCGTACCGATTTGGAAGAAAGAGGTCGGACCTTCTGGGGAATTCTGGTCCGAGGGAGAATATCGACCCGAGCCGTTGGATCGATCCTCATGAAGGGATTCAATAATCCGGACGGTTGGGCCTGGCCCTTCCGATGCAGCAATTGTGGAAGGGACTACCCGAGCCAGGGCTTCCCCTATCGCTGCCCAACCTGTGGGGGACACTTCGACCTGGTCGATGATTTGCGCTATGCGCCCGGATCCGGGCGAGGCCTGGAGCGTTATCGGACGAGCTTCCCGCTGCCCCCGGGCACGGGGTTAACTTCGCTGGGGGAGGGCGGCACGCCGTTGCTCGAAGAGATTCTAGCCGAGCGGACCGTTTACCTGAAATGCGAACATCTAAACCCCACCGGGTCATTCAAGGATCGGGGTACTGCGGTGCTTGTCTCGGCGCTGAAGGCGGCCGGCGTGGAGCAGGCGGTCGAAGACTCCTCAGGAAATGCCGGCGCATCTTTCGCGGCCTATGCGTCTAGAGCCGGGATTAGTGCTCGTGTGTACGTTCCCGAGTATGCCTCGGGGCCGAAGCGATCTCAGATCGAAGCCTACGGTGCGGAATTGGTTCCGATCGTGGGTTCCAGATCTGCGACGACCGAGGCCGCGCTGCGCGCAGTCGACGGCGGATTGGTCTACGCGAGCCATGCTCATATGCCTCATATCGTGGCTGGAATGGCGACGATCGCGTTCGAAATCGCAGAAGCACTTGGAAGGGCGCCCGGAACGATGGTTGTTCCAGTGGGACAAGGTACATTATTGCTCGGCGCTTATCTCGGGTTTAAGGCGCTGATGAAGGCCAAGGTCACAGAGAGCATACCGGCATTGATCGGAGTGCAGGCGAAAGCGTGCGCTCCCTTGTGGGCCGAGTATGAAGGTGACTCCGTAGGGATTGATGGATTGCAAGAGCAGGAAACTATTGCGGAAGGAATTCGCATCCTTCAGCCGCTTCGTGGAGAGGCGGTGCTCCGAGCGGTTGACGAGACCGGAGGAACGATAATAGCTGTGGAGGAAGCCGAGATCAAGCGCGGCCTGGGCGAGCTCGCGCGGAGAGGTTTTCTCGTGGAACCTACCTCGGCCGTCATCTGGCCAGTACTGGAGCATTCACTTCCCCAACTTCAGGATCCTGTGGTGGCGGTACTGACCGGATCCGGATTCAAATCCGGGCCCGAAAGTTGGCCCATTGGGACGAGCAGCGGTGCGCTCGAACGGACTAAAAACTAGCAGTTCTATTTGCCAAAGGGAAAAAATATTCAAGGGAGAATGCAGAGTATGGAACAAATGGTGAGTGGAGATCGCATCTAATGAGACGCGTGGTGATAACCGGCATGGGGGCAGTTACGCCGGTTGGCAATTCTGTGGATGAGAGTTGGAGCAACATCGTCGAGGGCGTGTCTGGGGTGGGCCCGGTCACGCTCTTTGAGACCGAGGATCTGCTGGTTCAAATCGCATGTGAGGTCAAAGGATTTGATCCTGAAGACTACATGGAAAAACGGGAGGCCAGGCGGATCGACCGCTTTCAGCAGTTTGGTATTGCGGCTGCAGCGCAAGCTATCGATCAAGCTGGGCTGGAAGTAAAGCCCGAGGAGGCAAGCCGAGCGTCAGTCATCATTTCTTCCGCGGTGGGCGGGATGATCACTGTTGAGGAGGCCATGATCGTCTTCTTAGAGCAAGGGCCTCGCAGAGTCACCCCCTTCGTTATTCCGAAGTTCATGTCAAATGGCGCGGCCGGCCTGGTCTCCATCAAAAACGGATTTAAAGGCCCGACCTTTTCTATCGCCTCGGCATGTGCATCCGGATCAGACGCAATTGGCCAGGCGGCGACGATGATCCGCTCAGGTGTGGCGGATGTAGCCGTGGCCGGCGGCGCGGACGCCACCATAAGCCGCATCGGCATAAGCGGCT
This sequence comes from uncultured Anaerolineaceae bacterium, assembly GCA_964482355.1. Classification (GTDB taxonomy): domain Bacteria; phylum Chloroflexota; class Anaerolineae; order Anaerolineales; family E44-bin32; genus JADFRG01. The sequence continues at coordinate 3,372 of CAYZXF010000374.1, forward strand.
TCGATCGACTCAAGGCGATGTCGCGGCACAATGAAGATTATTCGGACACCCCTGCCCCCTTTGACAAGAATCGAGATGGGCTGGTCATGGGGGAGGGGGCGGCGGTCGTTGTATTGGAAGACCTCGATCGCGCGCGTGATCGAGGCGCCGAGATACTTGGAGAGCTGGTGGGATACAGCTCCACCTCGGACTCCTTCCATATAACCGCACCTGCCGAAGACGGCGCAGGCGGTGCTGCGGCGATGGTCAATGCGATTGAGATGGCCGGCGTCGCTCCCGATCAGGTGGATTACATCAACGCGCACGGTACAGCGACGCCGCTGAACGATCTGTCAGAGACGCGTGCCATCAAGGCCGCCTTTGGCGAAGTGGCTTATGACATCCCAATATCGTCAACTAAATCCATGACCGGGCACATGATGGGCGCCACAGGAGCGCTGGAGGCGATCTTCCGCATGTTGGCCATCCGTGACGACGTCATTCCGCCCA
>CAYZXF010000375.1:0-3469 GCA_964482355.1 uncultured Anaerolineaceae bacterium
CAGGTGCTCCGTCGCATTCGCATGAAGCCCACTCGGACGCTCTCTGGCGTCACGACCGTCACCGTCCTCACAAAGCCGTATCCCTGCCCCGGAAAGTGCATCTTCTGCCCCACCGATTTCCGCATGCCCAAGTCGTATCTGCCGGATGAGCCCGGAGCAATGCGCGCGCTCCATCATGAGTTCGAACCCTTCGATCAGACGGTTGCAAGGTTGGCGGCTCTAGAGGCCATTGGGCATCCGACGGATAAGATCGAGCTGCTAATCCTGGGGGGGACCTGGAGCTCCTATCGTGAGGATTACCAAGAGTGGTTCATTCAGCGCTGCCTGGATGCCATGAATGGATTTGATTCGGTCACCCTGAGCGAGGCTCAAGCGGCGAATGAAGGTGCCGATCACAAAAACGTTGGATTGGTCATCGAGACTCGGCCAGACCACATATCACGGACCGAGGTCGCCCGACTGAGGGCGCTGGGCGTCACGAAGATCCAACTCGGAGCGCAAAGCCTCGACGACCGAATCCTTGAATTGAACGCACGCGGTCACACCGTGGCAGAGTTGCGAGAAGCGGTGCGATTGATTCGCGCGGCAGGGTTCAAGATCGTGCTGCATTGGATGCCTAATTTATTGGGCTCCACTCCCGAGTTGGACCGCCTCGACTTTGCCAAGCTATGGGACGATCAAGATCTGCGCCCCGATGAGATCAAGATATACCCTTGCCAGCTGCTTGAGAATGCCGAGCTGTATGAGTATTGGCAGCGAGGTGAGTACCAGCCGTACACAACGGAGGAATTGATCGACCTTATCACTGATATCAAACCTATAATTCCGGAATACTGCCGCGTCAACCGGGTGATCCGAGACATTCCTTCAACCAATGTGGTTGCTGGAAACAAGCGAACCAGCCTTCGCCAGGACGTTCACATTGAGATGAGGCGGCGCGGAACGCACTGCAGCTGCATACGGTGTCGCGAAATTCGTGGCGAGAAAGTGGATTGGGGCTCGCTCAAACTTGAGGATTTCCCGTATGAGGCGGGAGGAGCGGAGGAACACTTCCTGTCCTTTACCACCGATGCCAATCGGCTGGCCGGTTTTTTGCGGCTCAGCCTGCCTAGCCCAGATGCACCCGGAGTGGGCCTGAGAGATCTCCAGGGAGCGGCAATCGTGCGTGAAGTGCATGTCTATGGCCAATCACTGGAGGTTGGGGCCGACCAATCCGGCGCCGCACAGCACATCGGGCTCGGCACTCGCCTTATGCGCGAAGCGGAGGTTCTCGCCCTCCGAGCAGGCTACGATCGAGTAGCTGTGATCTCAGCGCTCGGCACCCGGGGCTACTATAGGAAGCTGGGGTATGAGCTGGGTGAGACTTATATGATCAAGCAGCTTTGAAATTCCAGGCTTTTGTCGCCTCCCTCCGGTCGAGCAACGGAATAGCATAGGTTTGCCACCATGGAATTAAGCAGTCTACTGGTCGTTGGTTTCTTGCTAGGAGTGCGCCACGCGTTGGATCCCGATCATTTGGCGTCGGTAGCGACCATCTCAACTAGCAGCCGAACTCTATTGGACGGCCTCAAGCAAGGGGGGGCGTGGGGCATGGGTCACACGGTGACCCTTTTACTTTTTGGAGGAGCTGCATTAGTGCTGGGCCTGGCAGTTCCCGAAGGTCTGGCACTTTTTCTGGAGTTCGCAGTCGGTCTGATGCTGGTTTTGCTTGGAGCCGATGTCTTGCGACGGATCATGCAGGAGCGAATTCACGTACACCGTCATGAGCACGATGATGGTGCCTCACATCTGCACATCCATTTACATCCTCAGGTAGATCGCCACGAGCATTCCCACTCTCCACTCATCCCGCTAAGGGCGCTCATGGTGGGCCTCATGCATGGATTAGCGGGCTCCGCGGCATTGCTTCTGCTCACCGTCGCCTCTGCCCCGTCGATAATAAGCGGGATTGTCTACATTCTCGTGTTCGGCTTCGGCTCGATCCTCGGGATGGCATTGCTCTCCATCGTGATCGCTCTTCCATTACGGCTTTCATCCAATCGCTTCGAGCGCACTCAAAAGAATTTCCGGCTTGGGATTGGCATCGTCACGATCTTCATCGGGCTGAGTATCGTTCGCAACATTCTAGTCTTCAGCCTCTGATTTGAAGCCATATGAAAAAAAATAGGGCAGCCGCTCTCGCAGCTGCCCTGACCGGTCAATTAGACCGGTGACCGCCTGTTAATTCGATTGTATTTCAGGCTTGAGAAGCAGTCAATTGAGGCTGTCAATCAACACAAGTTTCCCGGACCGGCCCCCAAGCTCCTACTCGTTGAAAATCCAGAAGCTCGTCACCCGGATCTGGTTTCGATCTGCCCAGTCTTTCACTTTCTCCGCCAACTCATCCGGCGCAACCACGTAGAACGAACCTTCCCCAACTTTCGCCCTGCGGGCTAGTGTCTTGCATGACTCTTCCGATACGCTTGAAGCCAACCCATCCCGGTTGATCACGTACCAGGTGGCTTCGCGCCATTTCATCGATTTCCATTCCAAGGCAGAGACATGCGGCCGAACGCCGTTCATGTCGTCGGGTGGTCCTGCCGGCCAGTGGATCGGGGCGGCTCGAACGTCTAGGAAATTTGCTGCCTGTGAAACGCGCTCTGCTATCTGGCTTACGAGGTGGTCAAGCTCAGTTCTAGTGGTTTGATTCAGCTGCAATGCCGAATTCAAAGTCGCCATAGTTGGGCCCTCCGACAAACCCGCATTGACTCTACTCTTCGGAAGATGTAGCGGAAATAGGAATTCCGTCCCCCGCATATGTGGGCGAACATTAGTGCTAAATATTGATAAAGAATCTGCATGCGATATAATGCCAATCTTCTTTTTGAGTAGGCAATCTGAGAATGGGATTTCACTCAGGGAACTGGTATTCCTTCATTCGCTACGACGAAGATCAGGATAAGCCGCAGGTCAGCGCAGGGTTGCTTCGGCGCGTCGCAGCCTTCGCCAAACCCTACTGGCGCTGGGTCACGCTCACGCTTGTCACCATTATCGGCATTTCGCTCTTGAGCCTGCTGCCGCCACTGCTGATCCGCAATCTCATCGATGTCGCTATTCCAGAGGGGGACATCAGGCGCTTGAGTTTGCTCGCGATAGGCATGATTGCGGTTCCAATCATCAACGGATTGCTCGGCGTTGCGCAGCGCTACTCCAGCGCAACCGTCGGTGAAGGGCTCATCTTCGATCTCCGAAGCGAAATCTATGCGCATCTGCAGCGTATGAGCCTGCGTTTTTACACCCACACCCAAACCGGCGAGATGATGTCCCGCTTGAACAACGATGTTGTCGGAGCTCAGCGAGCGGTGACCGGAACGTTGGTAACGATTGTGAGCGATTCGATCTCGTTGGTCGCCACCGTGTTGATTATGTTGGCATTGGACTGGCGGCTGACGCTGATCAGCGTGGCCATCCTGCCCCTATTCATCTTCCC
>CAYZXF010000376.1:0-8998 GCA_964482355.1 uncultured Anaerolineaceae bacterium
GAAATGGGGGCCAATGGATGATTTTTTTTCGGGGGCAAGTCAGTAAGCTGGACTTTTGCAACGGGGAAACAGCGCCTATCAGGCACGTAGATGGGCACTAATTTCTGGACCTATAACCTATCCCGTCAATTCGTGACGTACGTCGTCCGGGCAGACTCGAATTTCAGACATGCTCGCCTGATCCAAGCACCGCGTCACCATGTTAATTTCGAAGACTACAGGAGCAGCATCGCGTCGCCGAACGAGTAGAAACGGTATCCCTCGGCGATAGCAGTGGCATAGGCGTTCAGGATCGACTCACGTCCCGCGAATGCGGCGACCATCATCAATAGCGTCGAACGCGGCAGGTGGAAATTTGTGAGCATCGCGTCCACCGCTCGGTATTCGAATCCTGGCAGAATAAATAGCTCGGTCGATCCTTCAAATGGAAGGATGATCTGCTCGGACCTGGCCGGTAGGGCGGCGGTCTCGAGTGAACGCACGGTTGTCGTCCCAACCGCGACCAAACGCCCTCCCGCGGTTCGTGCCCGACGTACGGTATCAACAACCGTCTCCGGAACGCTGCACCACTCGCTGTGGATCAGATGCCTCTCGGCCTCCTCAACGGTGACTGGGGCAAAGGTGTCCAACCCCACGTGGAGCGTAACCGCGCCGATGGCGACATCATGACGCTCAATTTCAGCCAGGATGTCCTTTGTGAAGTGCAAACCGGCAGTGGGTGCAGCGGCGGAACCCATGCGCTTCGCATAGACGGTTTGATATTTATCCGCATCTCGGAGGGAGGTTCGGATGTAGGGCGGTACTGGAGGTGATCCGATTTCGTCCAGGAGCGGCGTGATCGGCGAATCGAAGCGGACCAATCTCTTCGGCCCCCCTAGATCTTCGATAATCTCACACTTAAGACGGCCTCCAACTTCCAGCTGCATGCCTGGTCGTATCCCTTTGCCGCCGACCATTGCCTCCCAAACCATCGATTCGCGCCGCACAAGAAGCAGAAGCTCGGCCCTGCCACCATCGGGCAGCTTGGACGCGGACAGCCGCGCAGGAATCACCCGCGTTTCGTTGAGGATGAGTGCATCGTTGGAGCGAAGCAAATCTGGAAGGTCGCCAAAGCGATGGTGCTCGATCTGGCCTGTGGCTCGATCGAGAACCATCAGCCGAGAGCTATCTCTTGGCTCCGCAGGCCGCTGTGCGATCCGATCAGGGGGGAGCTCGTAATCGAAGTCGGAGGTGCGCAAGTTCTACTTATTGAGGAGCCGAATGATCACATTCAACACCAGGGTGAGAAGCAGGCTTACAACCAGCATCGTGGCCAGGGGGACGAAGCACGATACATTGCTAAATTCGAATCGAAAATCTCCAGGTAGCTGTCCGATGGGCAAACGGGTTCGGCTAAGCCCCCATAGCAGTGCGCCGACCGCTGCCAGACCAAGTCCCAGAAAGACGAGCAGTCGACCTAGATTGCCAATATCAAACATGGTGTTGGTGCGTCCAGTGCGCTGCTGCGTGGCGGGGAGACAGAATAAGTGTAATTGCTGGCGAGAACAGCGTTAGGTGGAGGAAATCCGCTTCATCCGAGCGGATCACATCTCGGGCAAGCGTGATTGTGCAGAAGGCGGTGGCTTCAGCCCCATGTGCTCATAGGCCAGACCAGTGGCCACTCTTCCCTGCGGGGTGCGATCGATGAATCCGAGCTGCAGCAGATAAGGCTCCACCACATCCATGATGGTCTCAGGTTCCTCGCTCAAGGAGGCGGCGATGGTATGTAGCCCAACCGGTCCGCCGTTGTACTTTTCAATGACGGTCGCTAGGACACGTCGATCGGAATCGTCCAGGCCAAGGTCATCGATGTCGAGCAGAGCAAGCGCATCGATGGCCACAGGACGCGTGATTCTTCCGTCGGCGCGCACCTGAGCATAGTCCCGAAGTCTCCGAAGCAATCTCAACGCAACCCGCGGTGTTCCCCGGGCGCGGCAAGCAATCTCATCCACCCCGTCGGAGTCGATCTCAACCCCTAAGATACCCGCCGCTCTAGCGACGATCGCCTCCATGGAAGCCAAATCGTAGAACTCGAGCCGGTGGACGGCGCCAAAGCGGGCCCGAAGCGGCGAGGTAAGGAGAGCTAATCGAGTGGTAGCGCCCACAACAGTGAATTTGGGCAGTTGAAGTCGGATCGAGCGCGCACTGGGGCCCTTTCCGATGGTGAGATCCAGGGCAAACTCTTCCATAGCGGGGTAAAGGATCTCTTCTATCGCTCGTCCTAATCGATGGATTTCATCGATAAACAGAATATCGATCGACTGAAGATTGGTAAGGATGGCGGCCAGATCCCCCGCACGCTCGATGGCGGGACCCGACGTGATCTTCAGGTTTGAGCCCATCTCGGTAGAGAGGATGTGGGCCAGCGTGGTTTTTCCCAGCCCCGGAGGTCCATAGAAGAGCACGTGGTCCAGCGGCTCTTCTCTGGCCTTTGCGGCCTGTATGAGGATGGAAACGTTGTCTCGCACGCGATCCTGACCGATCATTTCGGACAGGTACGTTGGGCGCAGCTTCGCCGGCTCGGATTCCTGACGCTTCGGCGATACGAGACGCTCTTTTTCCACGGCCACGGGAGGATTATACAGGATGGGGTTGCAAAGAGCCTGCATGGTACGGCGGCCCAGTTGACCATAAAAATGTCCTTCACTATACTCACATATTGGGAGTCAAACCCTTCTTGGTAAGCAAAATAAAAAGAGCGAGCAAGTTACTTTGAGATCAATTATCTGGACGAATAGGGCCAGGGAGGGAATCGCATAGCACTCGGCCTCGGCCTGCAACAAGTCCAGCAGGCACTCGATAGCAAAGCTGATTCGATCCAGCGTGAATTCATCGCTACCGGTGATGAGCTCGACGAAGTCGCGCGTCAGCTCCTCGATGCGGAGCCCGATCAGCGGGAACCGTTGCGGGAAAAGCAGCGCATTCTACGCGACCGCCAACGAGACCTGGCCGGCGAAGTAAATGAGTGGCGAGATCGAGCGCGTGGGGTCCGCAGCCAGCCCGGTCAACACACGCTGCGTGAATTCCTGAATGACCTGCTCAAGCTAGACGATCCCCTCCTAACACCCTCGGTCAAACACGCCCTCTACTTGCTGGACGCAACGGAAGAAGAACTTGAGGCGATGATTCAGCAGGAGGAAACGACAGTAGTCACGACTCAAGCCGGTCGGCTCATCCAGCGAGCGCGAACCGATTTTGATTTGCGCCGATCCGACGTTGGAGCTCGGCAGCGTGCGGCGGTGGAATTCGCTAATCGCCCGGGAGTTGCACAGCAGGACGATCTCGTCGAAGAAATTGAAGCAGCTATAGATGACCCGGATCCAATGGTCCAGGAAATTGCCGTGCTGACCATGATTCATCTCCATAAGTTCCGCTGCATGCGGGTGGCGGACCTGGACATGTCGCATGCCTCCGTGCAGAAACTCGCCTCGCTCAACAACCTGGCCACAGTGCCGGTGCTGATCGAAGTGCTTGAAAATCCACGCACCGGGTTCGTGCAGGGGGATGACGGGGCGATGGAAGAGGCGGCTAACAACCGTTCTCGAATGGTGGCCCTGCTGCGGCTCATCGAGTGGCACACTCCGGACGCGAAGCTGGCAGTCCACAAAATCCGATTTGACCAGGACCCCGACATCGTCAAGACTGCCGAACGGGCGCTGGAGCTGTTTCCTGAGGATTGGAGCGGACCATTGAGGAGCACCGGAAGACTCCCGAAGGTGCCGGAGAGCTAATAGTTCCGCTCTTGACATAAGATATGCAGCCTTAGGACGGTTTAGGCTGAACCCCGGGTGCACTAGATCAATTCAAGGCTCATTGCTATAATCCAAACCACAACCAAATAGACTTACCCGGGAGGAGTAGGCATCCGAGCGCTGCCAGAGATGGTGCGGCCAAGAGCTGAGAGCCCCCACAGTAGCGGAAACCGAAAGTCACCCGGGAATATCGCCGAAGAAACCCGCAAGGGGATTAGAACGGCGCGGGGAGCCCGTTACAGCCTGTTCTGCTCCACGCAGGGCCGGTTCAGCGAAATCAGGGCCTGTCCTGGTCCGTAGGGGTTCGCGCTTTGGAAGCAGAACACCGAGAGCGCCGATCACGGCGAATTGAGGTGGTACCGCGGGAGAATGACCCTCTCGTCCTCAAGGACGAGAGGCGTTTTGTTTAAGGAGGCACCATGGCCAACATCAAGCTGCAGAAGACCTATGACTTTTCCACAGTAGAGGGGCGTCTTTACGAGTGGTGGGAAAAGAGCGGATACTTCCGGCCGCGCGGCTCCGGGGATCCTTATGTAATTTCGATGCCACCTCCCAACATCACCGGCGAGCTTCACCTGGGGCACGCCATCACAACCGCCATTGAGGATCTGATCATCCGCCACAGCCGAATGAAGGGGGTGCCGACGCTGTGGGTTCCAGGCAGCGACCACGCCAGCATTGCGACAGAGCTTCAATTAAAAAAGCAGCTGGAGAGCGAAGGCACCAGTTCATCCGAGATTGGCAGGGAGGCCTTCCTGGAGCGAGCCTGGGAGTGGAAAGACAAATACGGCGGCATCATCACCGGGCAGCTGCGCAGACTTGGCGCGTCCTGCGATTGGGAACGAGAACGCTTCACCATGGACGAAGGGCTCTCCCGCGCAGTAATCGAATCCTTCGTGCGACTGCATGAGAAGGGCCTGATCTATCGCGGCGACTATCTGATCAACTGGTCCCCCGGGTTGCAGACCGCCGTCAGCGACCTCGAGGTCGAGTACAGCGAGGAAATGGGCACGCTCTACTACTTCCAGTATCCGATCGAGGGCTCGGAAGAGCACATTCCGGTAGCAACCACACGGCCTGAAACGATCCTTGGCGATACTGCGGTTGCGGTGCACCCGGAGGACGAGCGGTACCGGCAATTCGTTGGCAAGAGCTGCCTGGTGCCGATCCTTGACCGCGCTATCCCGGTCATTGCCGATGAGTATGTGGATCGCGAGTTTGGAACCGGCGCGCTCAAGATCACGCCCGGGCACGATCCGGCCGACTACGAAATTGGAAAGCGCCATGAGCTTCAGATCGTGAACGTGATGAACAAGGACGCAACCATGAGCAAAGCCGCCGGCCCGTATGCCGGCCTTGATCGATACGAGTGCAGGAAAAAACTGTGGGCGGACATGGAAGCGGCCGGCTTGACGATAAAGACCGAGGAGTACCTTCAACAGGTTCCACGCAGCCAGCGCGGCGGGGAAATCGTGGAACCGATGATCTCGACCCAATGGTTCGTTCGCATGGAGTCGCTTGCCGAGCCCGCGCTCGAGGCTGTGAGAGATGGCCGGATCCAGGTGGTTCCTGAACGCTTTGCGAAGGTTTATTTCAACTGGCTGGAGAATATTCGCGACTGGTGTGTCTCGCGTCAGCTCTGGTGGGGCCATCGCATTCCCGCATGGCACTGTATGGATTGCGGCGAAATCATCGTTGCGCGAGAAGCTCCTACAAAGTGTTCCGCATGCGAGTCGACGAATTTAGAACAGGACCCGGACGTACTCGATACCTGGTTCTCATCGGCGCTGTGGCCGTTTTCCACCCTGGGGTGGCCGACTGAGACAGATGATTTCAAGACCTACTACCCAACCTCCTTCATGGAAACTGGATACGACATTCTCTTTTTCTGGGTGGCGCGCATGATCATGACCGGGTTGGAGTTCACCGGAGAGGTGCCCTTCAAAACAGTTTATCTACACGGCATGATTAGAAATTCGGATGGGCGCAAGATGAGCAAGACTCTTGGCAATGCGATCGATCCGCTGGAGATCATGGACGAATACGGAACCGATGCGTTGCGCTTCACGCTCCTGACCGGCTCATCACCGGGGCAGGATATGAACCTGAGCATGGAGCGCCTGGCCGCCAACCGCAACTTCGCCAATAAGCTTTGGAATGCAGGAAGGCTGGTGCTTAACGCAATTGAGGCCTCACCGAAGGGACCGGAGGGCGAACCGAAACGCACGGATTCCGATCGATGGATTCTCAGCCGAACCAATCAAGTGATTCGAGACGTCGATCGGTTGTTCGAGCGTCATCACTATGGAGAAGCCGGGCGCCAGATCTACGAGTTTTTCTGGAGCGAGTTTGCTGACTGGCATCTTGAAATTTCAAAAATCCAAACTGGAGAGGGCGGCGATCGCGCCTGGCTGACGGCAAGAATCCTGGTCCATGTGTATCACAGCATCCTGCGCTTGCTGCATCCTTTCATGCCTTTTATAACCGAGGAATTGTTTGGCCACCTGAAGGCGGCTTGTGAAGGGCATCCGGCGCAATTCGGTCCTAAGCGTGGCTGGGAAGAGGCGTTGATCATCGCTAACTGGGCTGACGCAGGCGAGGTCGAGCCATGGGAGGCCACCAGTGTGGCGGCCTTCAAGCCGCTGCAGGATCTCATCGTGGCCATACGCAACCTCCGCTCGGAGCGTGGGGTGGAGGGTTCTCAGAAGATTCCGATCGCGATCAAGGCGGGAGAGCTTACCGAATTCCTGGTAGCGAATCGAGCAGCGCTTGCCTGGCTGGCGCGGCTGGACCCGGAAGCCGTGCAGATCGAAGCGGATCTTGATCCGCCGGAGGGGGCAATTCCGCTGGTGGCCGGCCAAATCGAAGCGTTCATTCCGCTGAAAGGCTTACGAGATCCAGAGCAGGAGCGCCTGCGCATAGCCAAAGAACAGCAAGAAGTGGGAGAGCAGGTGACGCGTTTGGAAGCTCTGCTTGCCAGCGAGTTCAGTGAGAGAGCTCCGGCCGAAGTGGTGGAGAAGGAGCGCGATAAGCTGGAAGGGCTGAAGGGAACTGCCTCAAAATTGAAGGAGCAGCTCGCAAGCCTGGATGGGGAGTAGCGATCCATGCCCGTCCCGGGCATTCTGGCCTGGATACTAGCGCTCATTATGGCCAGACGCCTGTGCGAGCCGCAAAGCTCGCATAGCGACCGCTAATTTATGCTGAATGGCCTGCGTGATATACTCCTGCGCCACAAATCCCCATGAGTCGCGGTGGACCAAACATCCTTCGGATCGTCTCGATCGGGCTGCTTCTAGCGGCAGTCATCATGTCTATCTTCCAATTAATCGCATATAGCCGGCAGCGGGCTCGTCTTCCAGAAGGGCTCACGATTGCCGGTGTGCCAGTTGGCGGATTGGAGCAGCCGGCGGCGATTGAGCGACTTCTTCATACCTACAGCACCCCGGTTGAGTTGATCTACGAAGGCGAGAGCATCATCATGTCGCCCGCACAGGTCGGGTTCGAGCTCGACGCGCAAGCCATGATGGCGGCCGGAGAGCTCGAGCGAACGAGCATGGATTTTTGGAGCGGTTTCTGGGACTTTCTATGGAACCGACCGGGCGAGCCGAACGCCGTTCCGCTTCGGGCCGAGTACTCCAAGACCCAGCTTATCGCGGCCCTCCAGGATGTTTCGGCACGATATGACGAGCCACCCGTGCCGAGCCAGCCGATCCCCGGCACTGCGGAATTTGAAGCGGGTCACAACGGACGGGTGCTGGATATTGCGCGTGCCACAGAATTGGTGGGTGAGGTGCTCAATGCTCCGCGCGATAGAAGCGTCAATCTGCCCATCATGGAGAGTGCGCCGCTGCGGCCCACGCTGGCGACGCTTGAGACCTTGCTGAAGCAAAACCTGGATGTGGAGCAGTTCGACGGCCTCACAGTGGTGTACGTGATGGACCTCAGAACAGGTGAGGAACTGCATTTCGGATATCACCAAAATGAAGATATCACGGTCACACCCGATATTGCCTTCGACGCCGGCTCTACGATCAAGATCGGCATCGCCACCGCCTTTTATCGATATTTTGATGATCCATTAGACGATGAGGCCAGTCGTTGGCTCTCTGAAATGATCACGCTCTCTGGCAACGACCCAGCCAATTGGTTGATGGAGCGCATTGACCAGGATCGAGGCCCACTGCTTGTGACGGAGACCTTGAGAGAAGCCGGTCTCGACAGCTCTTACATCGTGGCGTGGTATCGACCGCCTCCCATTCCCATCCCCGGCGCCAATCTACAGACGCCTGCCAACCAGCGCACCGACATCAACACTCGGCCGAATCAGCTCAATCAGGCCACCGCCTCCGAGGTTGGGATGCTGCTTGCGGATCTTTATGCCTGCCAGGACGGTGGGGGAGCCCTTCTGGCGATCTTTCCCGATCAGATACGGCAGGAAGAATGCGAGCAGATTTTATCGCTGCTTTCTAAGAATCGCATCGCCTGGCTGATCGAGGCAAGCGTTCCCGACGGCACACGCGTAGCGCATAAGCACGGCTGGACGCAGTCTCCGCTGGATTTCATCAGCGACGCGGGAATCGTCTACTCGCCCGGCGGCGACTACGTGATCTCGATCTTTATGTGGGACGACGACGAGATGATCTGGGAACCCACCGCCTCGCTCTTTGCACAGCTCGGCCGGGCTGTCTATAACTACTTCAATCCGCCAACAGGCTAGTGAGCAGCTTCCAGCCAACCTCGAACCCGCGAGCTCGGAATGTCTTGCGTGTTATTACAGTCGCAAACTTGGCAGTAGTTTCCGTGATGGGGCTTAGCCTGGCCGGAAAGGTATCTGCCGCGCCGGCCCAGCAGCCACCAACAGTCTCCATCGCCACGGTCACAGGTACACCCACCGGGCCGGTGGTTGTGGTCCCCGATCAGGTCAACGTGCGCACCGGCCCCAACACGGAGTATCAATTGATCGGCGTGTTGATCGCCGGTCAGACCGCGCCTGCAATCGGACGCACGTCCGGAGGGGATTGGATTCTGATCGCGTATGCAGGTGTGCCTGGCAATATCGCGTGGGTCTATTCCCCGTTTGTGGTGCTAGACCCCCCGGGGGCATTCCTCCCAATCATCGAACCGCCTGCCACTGCCACGCCGCGCGTCACTCCCACCATCGATCCAACCCTCGCTGCGCAATTCAACCTGTCCGATGTAACGGCCAC
>CAYZXF010000377.1:0-2056 GCA_964482355.1 uncultured Anaerolineaceae bacterium
AAAATATTCTGGAGGGCGATGGGAGCGGCTGCCATACCGGCCCCGACCACGAGAATTGTCCCGATAAATAGCCAATCAAGCGTCAAGAGATCTCCCTGACCTCGGTTTTTTGGGCCAACCGGTGAAGTTTATCACGAGTAAGGATTTTGGTCATCAAAGCTCTTACATTGTCAAACCGGCTCGCTGTCACTCCGTACCTCTACCCTGACACCGAATAAATCCAAATACTGAGGGATTGTATCGCGACCGTTCTCAGTCTCCAAGTCAATGCGTTTGGGATCTACAAACTCCAACTACTCGAACCTAATCTCGGCTGGCTATCATAGTTGAAGCATGATACTTACTGAGCGGTTGCTTTGATGAAGATTCTGCCTGCGAGGCGCTGGGTTGGGCTCGCTTGGTGGCCATATACGATTCTGCTAGCTTTGGCCACCAAGTTTATCTAGGTATCGCCAAGAGCAATAATTTGAACCCCAATCGAGCTCGCAGGTCAATTTGCGGGGAGTGCGCAAATCGAGCCTAAAGTCACGAATTCTTGTCATTTGCTGGATTTCCGTTGGATCCATCCGGTCTACGAAGGAATCTTCCCGCGATGAAGAGAGCGCTGAGGCTCAGCCACCCAATTACAGCTCCTACAATCAAGATGGACGCCAAATGGCGAATCCCCATGGGATTTGGTAGAAGTTCGCGCACCCGATCCGCGAGGGTCACTTTCGGCTCATCGATCGGACCTGGATCGATTCGTTTCGTTTCTTCTATGGTTTGATTTAGATCTTCCGCCGGCAGGAAGAAGTCGGTAAGAATAAGGATCTCTTCTTCACTAAGCTTTGGTTGTGGCATGAGAGCGCCCGGGTCGTCAAATCTTGGCTCACGGAGCCGAAGCTCTAGCCAAAGCCGCACTCGATCAAGTCCTTCAATCTGAATAAGCTGGGCGCGCTCTTCTCGATAACCTACGAAGGGCTCCCGGTTCAGTTCATCGACTGCTCTGAGAGTCTCTTCATACTCGCTTGAATTCAGCCGGGAATTCAGGCGCGTGATTAGCTGGCTTGGGTCGAGCGGTGGACCGGTGGTGTTGGAGTTGTCCTCTCCGAGAGCGTGGCATTCCAAGCAACCGTTTTCACGAATAATTTCCATGGGCTGATCGGCGCGATAAATCAGATAGGGGTGCGCGTTCGAGGGTTCATAGGTCATCCGCAGGATGCGGCTCACCCCGTCTTCACTGGGTAGCAGTGGGACGATATACAGCCCATCGGGGCCAAATGTAGCAGAGACAATGACCTGTATCTGTTCTCCTCTGTGCTCCAGGACGGTCTCCGGGATGCTCAGCAGTCGACGTTCATTAAAGCCGTATTCGAATATCAGAATTCCGATATTCTCATCCTCTGATGGCGAACCGCTCTGCACGAGGAAGAACCGGTTATTGAATTCATCGGGATAGAATCCCAGTCCTGAATGATAGAAATCGAATTGACCTAATCCGTCACTCACAGGTATGAGGAGATCGGATACGCTCATAAAGCTGCTTAGGTCGCCATTCCAGAGGTAGTTCCCGTCGATATCGATTTCCAAAAACCTATCCGCTGATGTTCCATTGTCCGCAACGAATAATCGGTCCCTTACCTCGAGCAGCCCGAAAGGGTTTCGCAAACCTCTTGCCCATACGTAATTCCTGGGGTTGGACTTGACACCATCGGAGTAGCGCGGGTTATCTGGTGGCGGCAAGCCGTCGAAAGTCATCCGCAAGACTTTCCCGAGGCTTGAATTTGGGTCGACACTTTTCTCAGGCTGGTGAGCATCGCCGACACCAACGAAGACGTGATCCTCATGGAGTTGACAAGACCCGATCTGATGGGACGGCCCAGATTCATCTCCTATAAAAATCCACCTAAATTCCTGGAAGGATTCCGGTCGGACAGAAAAGGATTGTGGTGTTGTGTCAAAACGTCCCACGCTATTTCGAATTGAGTTATCTTCATGAGCGTAAGCGTATGTCACAAAGACGTATCCTTCTTCGGGCGCCAAGCAGATGCCGGTGAGTCCAATTTCAGCGAAATCT
>CAYZXF010000378.1:0-9806 GCA_964482355.1 uncultured Anaerolineaceae bacterium
CGATTATAGCATTCGACAAAATACCAGCCTTGGACTTCCACATAAGCAACTACCAGTCTCTTCGGAGACCAATCACTTTGCGAAACCTCGGTAGGGGAGCGAGTAAAATGACTCCGCTGGAGGACGCATTGCCACCGACCCCACCATCCGAATCATCCATCACGCCGGAAATTTTTCAACACCTGGTCAGCCTCGCGGCCCTGGAGCTCACCGAGCAGGAGACGGAATACCTGCGGCGAGAACTCAATCAGCAGCTGCAGGTGATTCGCGATCTCGAAACGATTGACCTGGCAACCGATCTCCCGATCACTTCTCACGGAGTTCCATATTCGGCTGAAACGCGTCCGGAGCTTCGCCACGATCGTTCGGAGCCGCCGGACAAGGCCGACGCCATCCTGGAGCAGGCCCCTGAGGTTGAAGAGCGATTTATTGTGGTGCCTGATATCCCCCATACCGAACTTGAATGAGCGCTGAGATCTCAGAGCTCCCCGCTCATGAAATCGTCGCGCGCATGAAGGCGGGCGATCTAACCGCGCAGGCCGTGCTCGAAGCTACTCTGGAGAGGATCGAGGCGGTCGAGGGCGGGACTGCCAGCCTCGATGGTGATTCAGGGAACGGGCAAGGGGTTCATGCTTACATCTCGCTGACGGTTGAGCGCGCTCGGGCTCAAGCTCAGGCAGTGGATCGGGCGCTGGATGCTGGGGAGGATCCGGGCATATTGGCGGGAGTGCCAATTGCGGTCAAAGACATATTCTGCGTGAGCGGCACCGCTTCCACTGCCGGTTCGAAGATCCTGGCAAACTTTGTATCGCCATACACGGCCACACCGGTCGCCCGATTAGAAAAGGCCGGCGCAATAACCATTGGCAAGGCCAACCTGGACGAGTTCACTTATGGTTCGTCCAACGAGTCATCCGCGTACCTGCCTACTCCCCGCAATCCCTGGTCAGCTGAGCGAGTTCCGGGCGGCTCTTCGGGCGGCAGTGCGGCCGCGGTAGCCGCCGGCGAAGCGGCTCTGTCGCTGGGTACCGATACCTCAGGATCCATTCGACAGCCGGCTGCGTTTTGCGGCGTCGTTGGCATGAAACCAACCTACGGTCGGGTGTCTCGCTACGGTCTGATCGCATTTGCATCCTCGCTCGATTGCCCGGGCCCAGTGGCGCGGAATGTCAAGGACGCGGGTCTGATGCTGCAGGCGATGGCCGGGGCAGACCCATTCGACGCTACCGCCGCGAAGATCCCTGTTGAAGACTACCTGGATCAGATCGAAGGCGGCGTAAGGGGGATGCGCATTGGACTGTCCCCCGATTTCTCGCGACTGCGTTATCCCGATTCTGAAACAGGTAAGCTGCGCGAACAGGCCCTCCAGCCGGAGATCGAGAAGGAATTGATGAAATCGGCTGAGCGCCTGGCTGCGCTGGGCGCGGAGATCGTCGAGGGCGTCGAACTGCCCAACGCCCGATACGGTATCCCGGCGTACTTCGTGATCTCACGGGTAGAGGCCGCTTCAAACCTTCACCGGTATGACGGTGTCAAGTACGGACATCGATCCGAGCGAGAGCCAGATGATTTGTTTGATCTCTACCGCAAAAGTCGCGGGGAGGGATTTGGACCGCAGCCCAAGCTGCGCATATTGATGGGGATGTATGTCTCAGGAGAGCAGTACGAAAAGCGCTACTACGAACGAGCGCTCCGAGTGCGGACGCTCATCCGGGGCGATTTCGAGCGCGCGTTTGATAATGTGGATGCCATCTTGGCCCCCACCACACCGACGACTGCCTTCGAGCTGGGGGGCATCTTTGGAGATTCGGTCGCCATGCA
The DNA here is from genome assembly GCA_964482355.1 of uncultured Anaerolineaceae bacterium. GTDB lineage: Bacteria > Chloroflexota > Anaerolineae > Anaerolineales > E44-bin32 > JADFRG01. Next base: position 1,822 of record CAYZXF010000378.1, read on the forward strand.
GTACGCCGACCTTCTAACGGTCCCGGCAAACCACGCCGGAATTCCTGCCATTTCTGTGCCCACTGGCCTGGACAATTTAGGCCTGCCGATCGGGATGCAGCTGATGGGTCCTGATTTTTCAGAGAACAAGCTTCTGCAGATGGCTCATTCGCTCGAGCAGCCGCCAGACTCCATACCCACGCTGGTAAGGGAGCTGATCGGTGAGTGAATTCGAAGCTGTCATCGGCATCGAGACCCACATTCAGCTTAACACTGAGTCAAAGATCTTCTGTGCCTGCAGCACCGATTCGTGGCGCGCGCCTCCCAACACAAATATTTGCCCGATCTGTAGCGGGCTGCCTGGCGTGCTGCCAAGCCTCAATGAAAAGGTTGTCGAGAAGGCGCTACTGCTCGCGACCGCGATGAACGCCGAAGAGATCAATATTGAATCCTTCTTCGCCCGCAAGAACTACTTTTACCCGGACCTTCCCAAGGGGTATCAGATCAGCCAGTACGACGAGCCGCTGGCGCTTAACGGGTACTTCGAATTTCCAATGCCCGAAGGGGGCCTACGCCGGATCGCGATCGCTAAGCTGCACATCGAAGAGGATGCAGGCAAGACTGTCTACAAGGATCGCAGGCGCCTCATTGATTTCAATCGGTGCGGAGTGCCGTTAGTGGAGATGGTGACCGGCCCGGATTTTCGCTCCGCGGACGAAGTGGCGCAGTTCCTGATTCGACTCCGGCAATTGCTTCGCTGGCTTGAGATTTCGGATGCCGATATGGAACGCGGGCAGCTGCGTGTTGATGGCAATGTCTCGATTCGCAAGCTGGGAGAGGATCGACTGAACACGAAAACCGAGATCAAGAACGTCAACTCGATTGCCAACGTGCAGGACGCGGTGCAGGCCGAAATCGAGCGCCAGACTCGGGAAGTCGAGGCGGGCGGTGTGATAGAACCGTGGACGCTGGATTGGGACGACGAGCGCGGCGTGCTGAGCAAGATGCGATCAAAGGAAACCGAAGCAGACTATCGATATTTCCGCGAACCGGATCTATTACCAGTTCAGATAAGCGCAGGCGAGATTCAGGCTACCGCAACGCTGCTGCCAGAGCTTCCGCTGGCCAGGCGGAGCCGCTTCGTTGAGCAGTATGCCGTCCCAGAATATGATGCCGAGATCCTTACCGAGGAACGATCATTATCCGATTTCTTTGAGGCGACCGTCTCCGCTCATGAAGGGGACCCCAAGCGAGTCTCGAATTGGGTAATGAACGACGTACTTCGATTGATTCGAGAAGAGGAAACATCCGCTGGGGAGCTCGGGCTGAAGCCGGTCGAGCTAGCGGAAATCATATCGATGGTTGAAGGTGGAGTAATTTCTAACAGCGTCGGAAAGGACCTTCTCGGTCAGGTTCGGAACTCCGATCGCAGCCCGTCCCAGATAGTCGAGGAAGAGGGCCTGGCTCAGGTTTCGGACGCAGGTAAATTGAGCGAGGTAGCTGAAAGGATCCTGGAGGCTAATTCGGGTAAGGTGGCAGCTTATCAAGCCGGCAAGATCGGATTGATCGGATGGTTTGTAGGTCAGATGATGAAAGAAACCGGTGGCCAGGCGGATCCGAAAGCGGCCAAGGAAATTCTCGAGGAGCTGCTCGAGGGCTAGGCTCTCGTTTCGCCTGGCTGCGTGCCGCGATGACCCCTGCAGCATTCCCTCTCATATGCTCCAGGGCTCCCCAGAACCTCACGGTGCGAAATCGTAGGCCACGAAGTCGCCCGCAGGGCTTGCCAACGGCATCCTGTCGCCCGCTTGGTCGACAAAGGTCAACGTCCAACTGCCGGGCACTCCCGCCAGATACAGAAACTCACTCGCATTAACCCAGCGCAGCCCGGTGCCCGATCCTATCGGCTCCGGCTCGCCCAGCAGATCCCCCAGGATTAGATCCAGCCCAGACCCCTTGGTATAGGCAAAAAGGTACGAATCCGGACCCCATCCCTTCCATTGCAGCAAGCCGGTGTCGTATATGACTTGCTCGCCATTATCGAGCCGCTCGATAACGAGCTGCTGCTCGCCTGGCTCATCGGCAGCGTGAAAATATGCCAGATGCATTCCATCCGGCGACACGATTGGCAGCTCCCCTTGCGGAGCAAAAAGATCCCCGGTTGGCTCTGCCAGGACCTGAGCTTCGCCATCGACGCTCCACACCGTCGCTGGCTCGGCTGCGAAGAAGGGATCCTGCTGAGGGACCGGCAGGACCACAGAACCGTCTGACCAAACTGGCAGCGGGTAGAAGAAATACTCGCTGTATGTGATCACTGGAGAGAAGGTCAAGACTTCTGGTCGGAGATTTGCACCGTTAGCATCTACAAAACTCAGGCTGTCGGGGCGCGCCATGGCGATTTGGTCGCCGGCTGGCGAAGCGGTGAAGTCACCGCCTTCGCCACGCGCAAGCAGCGCCGTGAATTGGCCGGTCTCAGAGTCGATCGACAGAAGATCGTCGTTCTTTGCCAACCCCGGGCCTTCGAACACTCCCCGCGTGTTGAAGAGTAGAGTGTGTGATCCCGGAAGAAAGTCCATGCTTGAGAGCGAGGTATGGATGAAGCCCTCGAGCGGATACAGCGCATCAAAGCCGGCTTCATCCAATAAAATTTGCGAGCTGCTCCCATCGAATCGAATGCTATGCAGGTCTGCAGTGTCTTGCTCAGGATTTCGGACGACGTATGCAATCCACTCGCCATCATCTGACAGCCGAACGTCGCTAATTCCGCCGGTGTCGGTCAACTGAACCGGCCCCAGGCCTTTTTCAACGACCCACAGATTGCCTTCATCAGAGTAGGCGACCCGCAGCTCATGCGCAATGGAAACAGTTGGGACTTTAGAGTTGGTGGGATCCGTAGCTGGGGCGCTCGTCGGAAGCTCACTGGAGGCCGGCGAAGGCTCCACAAGCGAACCATCGGGAATTTCGGTAGCGGGCTCAACCGTTAGCGTGGGAAGGTTGCATCCAGTGAGAAAGAGGCCAGCGAGTGCAACCAGGGTCCAGAGCGCGCGTGATTTGGAGCTCATGCTCAACGGATACTCGCGATCCAAGATCGGCGCAAGTCCAGGGCCGAAACCACATTAGAAGGAACTGGTGCCTATGGGGACACTAATCTTCGAGCTCGATGATCTCGACGGTAATCAGCCCATCTCCTTGGAAATTGGGATTGGCCTGCGGGTCCCGCAACCTCAGGCTGTTTAGAACATCAACGCCTTCAACAACTTCGCCAAAGATGGTGTGAAGTCCGGTGAGGTGGGGCGTTTCTGCGTACGTAATGAAAAACTGCCCGCCGTTGGTATTTGGACCGCGATTGGCCATCGCCAACAATCCTGCCCGGTCAAACTGAAGATCCGGATCGAATTCGTCTTGAAACGTGTAACCGGGCCCTCCGCTCCCTGTTCCGGTAGGATCGCCGCCCTGGGCCATGAATCCAGCTAGGACACGGTGGAAGGTTGTGTTGTCGTAGTAGCCCTGCTTGGCCAGAAACACAAAATTATTAACCGTCTCCGGTGCCTTGTCAGGATAAAGCCGTATTTTGAAATCGCCGATCTCTGTCACGAAAACCGCCTCGTAGGATTTGGAGGGATCGATCTCCATCGCAGGTGGGGAGGGCCACTGGAGCGGTGTTTCCTGCTCCTCGGCCACCGGAGGCGAAGTTGGAGGCGCTGTGGGAAGCGCGGCTGGGGGTGGGGTTGGGGGCACTGCACTCTGTTCGATAGTGGCCGATCCACATGCTGCAACCGCCATCAAACCAAGTGAAATAATGCCAAATGTGAGAAATCTCTCTTGTCGAATATTCATTGCGAATAGCCTCCGAAAACTAGATTTAACTACGCATATCGTGCGCGTCAGCCAGATGGCCTTAGTTGTATTCGTAAAATCCTTTTCCGCTCTTCCGGCCGAGGTTGCCTGCATCCACCATCTGCCTAAGAAGGCGCGCCGGCCGGTACTTGTCGTCGCCGAAGTCCCGATGTAGCACCTCGACGATAAAGAGCACTACATCCAGCCCGATGAGATCCGCCAGAGCTAGCGGTCCAATGGGATGGCTCATGCCCAATTTCATGATGGTGTCGATGTCTTCGGCGCCGGCAAGTCCTTCCTGCAACGCGAATATGGCCTCGTTGATCATGGGGCAAATCAGTCGATTGGCGACAAAGCCAGGTGAATCCTTTGCCTCGACCGGCTCTTTACCCATCTGGCGTCCGACCTCGAAGACCAGGTCGCGCGTGGCGTTAGTGGTATCCAAGCCCCGAATGACCTCGAGTAAAGGCATCAGCGGAACCGGATTGAAAAAGTGCATGCCAATGATTTGGTCGGGTCGAGAGGTTGCGCCCGCGATACGGGTAATCGAGATGGAGGAGGTATTTGTCGCCAGGACGGCTCCCTCAGGGGCAATTTGATCGAGCTCCTTAAATAGCCCAAGCTTGATCTCGGGGTTTTCGGTGGCGGCCTCAATCACGAGCTGTGCATCTGCTGCCGCTCCGATATCGGTTGTCGCGGCGATGGCTGAGGCGGCCTTTTGTTGGCCTTCGTCAATGACTCCCTTGCCGGCCAGCTTATCCACCGACTTATCGATCGCTGCCTTGCCGCGCTCGAGGGCTGCCTTATCTACATCGGTCATGGTGACCTGATAGCCTGAGACGGCTGCGGTCTGCGCAATTCCATTGCCCATGGTTCCCGCGCCGATCACGACGATTCGCTCAACAGACATTCCAAATCCCTCCAAGGTTTTCTATCTGAAATATTTGGAAGTTGCAGGGAGCTATTATACGGATGGATTAAACCAACTCAACGGCCATCGCGACCGCTTCGCCCCCGCCGAGACATAGCGAAGCGATGCCCTTCGATAGCTTGCGATCCTGCAGGGCGTACAGCAGCGTTGTGAGGATCCGTGCACCTGAGGCTCCCAGTGGGTGGCCTAGCGCAATGGCTCCGCCATTTACGTTCACCTTGTCCCAGTCCCAGCCGAGTTCGTCCATTGCATAGCCATCTGCTAATACTTGAGCAGCAAAGGCCTCATTCAGTTCAATAAGATCAACGTCCTCGAGGGCCCATCCGATGCGCTTCAGCAGCTTCGGTATCGCGTGCGCCGGGGCAATGAACATTTCGCGCGGGGGCACGGCTGCCTGGGCATATCCGACGACGCGCGCCATGGGCGTTAGCCCGAGCTCTTCCGCTCGTTCACGGCTAGCATAGACCATGGCCGAGGCTCCGTCGTTCAATCCGGATGAATTGCCTGCGGTTACGAGTCCGTCATCATGGTATGCGGGCTTGAGAGCCGCTAGCTTCTCCAGCGTTGTATCCCGCCTTGGCGTTTCATCTTCCGTTAGGACCTTCGGCCCTCGGCTCCCATCGGAGAGCTCCAAGGGAATAATTTCAGCTGCAAATTTGCCGCCCTCAACAGCGGCGATCGCCTTCTGGTGGCTGCCCAGCGCCCAGCGATCCATGGCTTCGCGCGTGACTTCATACTCCTCGGCAATATATTCCGCCGCCTCGCCCATCGCCCACTGCTCAAATGGATCCCACAGCCCGTCGAGAATCAAGGAGTCTTCCAGGCTCTCGTGACCGTATCGCAATCCGCCACTGCGTCCCCGCACCAGGTGTGGGGCTTGGCTCATGTTTTCCATCCCACCAGCGACCATGAGGTCTGCGTCGCCCGCCTTTATGGCTTGCGCGGCCAACATTCCAGCCTTAAGGCCCGACCCGCACACTTTATTCACGGTGGTGGCACCGACGCTGGGTGGAAGTCCTGCGCCAATTGCTGCCTGCCGGGCCGGAGCCTGACCGAGCCCGGCGCTGATTACGTTCCCCATCAGCACTTCATCGATTTGCTCTGGCTGCTCGAGCCCTGCCCGCAGCACCGCCTCGCGCACGGCAATAGCGCCCAGATCGGTGGCGCTGAGTTTGCTGATATCCCCTTGAAAGCGGCCCATTGGAGTGCGGACGGCGCTCAAGATCAAAGGCTCGCGGGGACTATCTCTAAAATCCAATGTCATTCCACCTGATCGCTAACTTTCTCATCGGACGAATCTCCCCATTGGGTCTTCAGCCGCGTGAAGGTAACTTCAAGATCTTCCGGAATCACACGGGTCTCGGCAGTGGTGGCCATGAAGTTTGTGTCACCCGCCCAGCGCGGTAAAACGTGCATGTGCACATGATTGACGACCCCTGCGCCGGCCGCCTTACCAATATTAACCCCGAGGTTGAATGCCTCCGCACCGTACGCTGCCCGGAGCACGGCAAGGGCTTGAGAGGACAAGTTCATGACTTCAAGCAGGGCCGCATCCTCTAGCGACTCTATTGAAGCTTGATGCGCATAGGGAACCACCATGAGATGGCCGTTGGTGTAGGGGTAGCGGTTCAACACCACGTATGCCTCCGCACCACGGTGCAAGATCAGGCTGTCGTCACTATTGGGGAGTTCGCAAAACAAGCACTCGGACGAGCCGGAGTGGCCTTCGATGTATTCCATGCGCCAGGGCGCCCAGATTCGGTCCATTGAAAAAGGGGCTTCGATTGAGTCCGGTCTCGGAATAGTATAAGGGCAATGAGGACCTACGGACTCGGGCGGGTCCGCTCCAGCCAGAGGCTAAGCGGCGTTTTGTGGAGAACTTGATTCCTCTCACATAACGAGTTTCGAAAGATCAAACAGAGTATGGTCTGAACTTTTTAATACTGAGCGTCCGTGTGGATTTACTTTTGACGGCCTAGGGTGGTCAGGACTCCGACAATCACCGACGCAGCGATAACGTGCATCAGCGCGAGGCCGATTCTGGTTGAGGTGGCAACACTCGAAGGCAAGCCGATAGGGAGCAAAAACGAAATTACGAACACTACAACCGAAATAATCCAAAATGCGCGAATGGGGCGAGACGAGACTTTACCAAGAATGGCCAAGAGGATCGTTGCCCCAACAGCGGGAACAACATTAAAAACGATAATCAACGCCGCTGGCATGGCCGTCAGTGGGCCGCCGGGACCTCCCCTTGGGATAACGTATGGAATACCAAATACACTCTTGGTAACCCAGAAGTAAACAAGATTGGCAATGGATGCGCTAGCCGCCGCAACCAGGCCGACCCACCACAGTTTACTAATAGGGACGATTTGTTCATTTTGGGCAGAATTTCTTTCCGCATTTGTTGTGGCCGCCATAATTTTGCTCCCTATGATCAATGGTTTTGGTAAATAGGCATAGCCGGCTTTTTACCATATGGAACTCAATCCTGGCAATACTCCCGGATGGGCCCCAGACCGCTGTTCGGTTAACACATCCTTCCGGCGGTGGATCGCTCGCATCTTCCCGATCGTGCGCGGACAACAACTGTCCACAAGTAAGTGCGAGGTGCCGGCGCTGACGACCCAGCGGTGGGTCGATAGGGTTCCAAGGTTCACGATTGCGACTAAAGCAGGATTGGGTATGGTGCTCCGTCTCCCTGCCGTGGGGCGGGAATATCACGGAGACTGCGCATATTTGCCGAGTGCCGCTAGTTAGCTGAATGCCGATTCATAAAAGCCCCGTTGACGACTAAACGCGAGAGTAACACTTCGCTGGCACGGCACCTGCACCTAGGGATAAAATCGGCACCATGTTTGACCAATATGAGCTTGAAAAACGGCTGCCGGTGGGAAGGATGGGCGTAGAAGTGCATTTGCATTCGACCATCGGATCGACCAACGACCGCGCGGCCGAATTGGCCGACGAAGGCGCTCCTGAAGGGGCACTGGTCTTAGCCGATGAGCAAACGTCCGGCCGAGGCCGGCTTGGCAGGAAGTGGCGCATGCCCCGTGGAAGCGGTATTGCGATGAGTTTGGTCATGCGACCAAGCCAGATGGAGGCTGCCGCGCTCGGTGCAATGGGCCTGGTTGGGGCTTTGGCGACGATTGATGCTCTGGCAGGGCTGAAGCTCGAGCCACGCCTCAAATGGCCGAACGACGTATTGCTGGAGGGTAAGAAAGTAGCCGGAGTGTTA
>CAYZXF010000379.1:0-5296 GCA_964482355.1 uncultured Anaerolineaceae bacterium
GGTCACGAGGCGCCCCTCCCGAATAATCGCCACGCGGTCACAAACGCGTTCGACCTCGGGCAGATTGTGGGAGGAGAAAAAAATCGTCGATCCAGCTTCCCGCATTTCAACCAAGATGTTGTAGAACTTTTGCTGCACGAGAGGATCGAGGCCACCGCTAGCTTCATCCAGCAGCAGTAGCTCCGGCTTGCTCATTAGCGCCAGAATCAATCCTAATTTTCGCTTATTTCCGCTCGAGTAGGCCTTGGCAGGACGCTTGAGATTAAAATCCAATCGCTCTGCAAGTTCCATTACCCACGCCATATCCACTCCGCCCCGCAGCGCTGCGAAATGTCGAATGGTTTGTTCACCGGTGAGTTTGGGGTAAAGAGCTAGTTCGCCAGGGACATATCCCACCCGTTTGTGAACTTCAATCGATTCTTCCTGGCAATCCAGTCCAAAGATGCTGCACTTACCGGATGTCGGCCGAATGAGGTCCAAGAGCGTTCGGATGGTTGTTGTTTTCCCGGCCCCGTTCGGACCAAGATATCCAAAAACCTCGCCCGCTTCAACGACCAAATCGAGATCGATAACCCCACGTTCTTTCCCATAGTCTTTGGTTAGCCTGTCGATTCGTATCGCTTCAGTCATAGAAGCCTCCTAAGTGTTGTAGAGAACATAATATTGTAGGACGAAATATATATTTAGGCAAGCCTAATTTTTATTTGGGCTCTGATATTGTCGCTGTTCCCGGACCTGCGAGTCAAGGCTTGTTCTCCCATTGTTTGCAGTAGCGTGTTGAACTGTTCGCACTCAGCTTATCTGCTGCTCATCGGTGCTCAATGGAATTCTTACGCATCCCGCTTAAACTCGCTCCACTGTAACGGTAAGGGTTCGTGAGCTAAGTGCGTCCATTTTCCGTACAGGTTATTCAAAGGAGAATCATTCTCTATGAAGCATCACAGAAAACTCGCTTGGAGTTCGGCCCTGCTATTGAGCGCGGGCTTTTTAGCAGCCTGTTCCTCCGTAATAAGCACGGCGAATGTCCCGCTCCCTGAGCTTGTCGTCGAGGATGATTTTCAGCTCGCTCGACAGGTCATTGTAACGAGCAATCTTGGAGATCGGCTGGTTGAGCTGTACGAAGTCAGCAATCCAGCAGTTGTAAACATTCAGGTGCGTCAAATAGTTGGCGACTCGAATGGGCTGCAGTTTGGCCAGGGTTCGGGTTTTGTTTTCGACACGCTGGGCCACATCGTCACAAACTTTCATGTCGTCGACGGCGCCGATCAAGTAAATGTGATCTTCGCGGACGGTCGAAACTCGCTGGCAGAGGTTGTGGGGACGGATCCCGGGAGCGACCTGGCTGTGATCTTGGTCGTGGATATGCCCGAAGACCTCCTGCCCCTGTCACTTGGGAATTCGGGATCGCTGCGCGTGGGCCAGCAAGTGGTAGCAATTGGCAATCCCTTTGGATTGCAGGGCACTATGACCACCGGGATCGTCAGTGCGCTGGGCCGCACGCTGCCTTCGCAAGCTCGAATTGCGGGTGGAGGACAATTCAGCATTCCTAGCGTCATACAGACGGATACGGCGATCAATCCCGGAAACTCTGGCGGCCCACTGCTGAATCTTGCCGGGGAGGTCGTAGGAATTAATACCGCCATCGAATCATCCGACAGACAATTCAGCGGTGTGGGTTTTGCAGTCCCGTCAGATTCGGTAGCTCGCATTGTGCCGATCCTCATCGAGCGCGGAGAGTTCCCCCATCCGTGGCTAGGCATCTCAGGAACGGATCTGAATTCTCAAATTCGACAGGATTTGGGTCTACCGTCGGAACAGGTTGGCATTCTAGTAGTCAGCATTCTTGAGGGAGGGCCCGCTTCTGGAACCGGCCTGCTTAGCTACGAGGATGGACAGGGTGATCTCATCACCAGCGTAGATGGATTCGTCATTCGTGATTTCGAAGATCTGCTGACCTTCATCTCGGGCAAAACGAGTGTAGGCCAAACGATCACCCTCAGCATTCTTCGCAATGCGGAGCAAATTGAAATACCCGTGGAGCTTGGCGAGCGCCCGAGCACCGGAGGTTAATATCTTCGGTCTTGATAGGCGACGGCGCCTGCATCATCAGGCGCCGTTTTTCAATTCGATTACAGAGATGGAAGGTGGCGCGGGGCAGACTTGAACTGCCGACCTTGGGCTTATGAATCCCCTGCTCTGCCAACTGAGCTACCGCGCCAAATTAGTTATGCGGGGCGAGCTGAAACCAAAGGCCCGTACCTTTTGGGTTTCAGGTTTGCGGTTCGATCCCGCTCGAGGAACGATTATAGCCGAGAGGCCTTAGGGCGGAATGTGATTTGGCTGCGGCGTTTATGTTCTGCCAGTACCTGCAGTACTTCTCTCAATCGCTTAGGAGATGCTCCCTTTAGAAGGGTCAAACTAACACCCACGTCTTTCAGGAGTGGAATCTGGCGCGTATTATCAACTAGCGCGATGCAGTCGGTCCTTGGCCAGGCATGAGTGATGCGCTTGACCTCCGACACCGCAATTGCACTATCGCGATCTGCATCAAGGAGTACGAAATCGGGAGATCTTTCCATCTCTAACTTGGTTAGGCTATCCACGTTTTCTGCGCTGGCAATCAGCAATACTCCCTGCGTCCCATCCAGCATGACCTGAAGCGCCTCCTGCAGCCATGCCGGCGCCACTAACGCGATTGTCGCTGATGATTTGTCGTTAGGGGAAAGGGTGTTCGCCACAGAACTACGATGCCACACAACCTCAACGCAGGCATCGCAGTCCGTACGTAAATCGGCTTCCAGTTTTGGAGGGAGGTAGCATCCGTCGGGGCTAGGCAAAAATGCCTAAGATGGGGACCGAAAGGGGCGCTCTGCTAGTTCAGGCGCGCACAGGAGTCATTGCCCAAGGACGGAGCTCAGCTAGTCTGATTGAACTCCGTGTTCAAGAGCATAGAGGGCGGCCTGCGTGCGATTAGATACATGCAATTTATCGAGGATGTTCCGCATGTGCGTGGTTACCGTTCTTACGGATACGGTCAGCTCCTTCGCGATTTCACGGTTGGAGAGACCGCGCGCCAGGCACTTCAGCACATCCATTTCACGTGGTGTTAGTGGATCCAGCGAAGAACGATCCTCGGAAGGCGCTTTGACTTCCTGAATTAATTTTCGTGCGATCGTCGGGTGCAATGCGGCTTCACCACCGTAGACGGTTCGAACGGATGCCAGCAGCTCCTCGGGCGGTGCCTCTTTTAGCAAAAACCCCATCGCGCCTGCTTTTATTGCACTGAAAACGTTCTTGTCATCTGGAAAGCTGGTGAGCACCAATATGCAGGCGTTGTCATTTTCTTTCGTAATCTCTTGGATCGCCGTAATGCCGTCCATGACCGGCATCTGAAGATCCATGATCATGACATCCGGTTCCAGGCGATTGGCCAACTCCACCGCTTCGGCACCATTAGAAGCCTCTCCTACCAGCTCCAGGTCGTCTTGCGCGCCGAGCGCAACCCTCAATCCCTGGCGAACGATCGGATGATCGTCTGCGATTGCGATACGAATCTTATCTGTCATGCAAACACCCTTCAGTTCGAGCCGAGTTTGAGACGTATTTCTACCACGGTTCCGCGATCATCATCACTAGTCAGCTTGAAGTCGCCTCCCAAGCTTTCGGCGCGTTCGCGCATGGTGATCAAACCCAGGCCTCCATTTGACTCCGTAGGATCGAAACCGCGCCCGTCGTCTTCAACCGCCAACCTTGCGGAGCCATTCTCAACTTCAATCCGTATCTGAATGTTCGAGGCATCCGCGTGGCGCAATGCGTTGTTGAGAGCCTCCTGAGAGATGTGGAAGAATTCCTCCTCGACATGCTGCGGCAGTCCTTCGACATCGCCTTCGGTTAGCAGCTTGGTTTCCAAGCCCACGCGGTGTTCAACCGCTTCCAGTCGTTCCTGCAACGCGCCTACCAATCCCGTCTTCTCAAGAACCGGTGGACGCAGCTGATGGATTAGCAATCGCATCTCGCTGAGAGCTTGCACACTGAGCCCTTCAAGCTGGCGAAATGAATCTACGGGATTCTTCAATTCCCCTTTTTCCGACATTGCCGCCCAGCCATTAGACATCAGCGCCAGGCTGTACAAAGACTGTGTGACCGAGTCGTGCAGATGACGCGCCAGGCGCTGCCGTTCCTTATCTGCGGCGGAACGCTGAACAACCTGATACAGCTGCGCATTCTCCAAAGCGGTTGCGGCGTGCGCAGCCAGCATTTCCAGGATCTTCTCGTCCTCCTCGGTGTACGAGTCGGGCGTCTCCGATTGCGCCAGCATGACCCCCATACTCTGCCCGCCCGCGGGAAGCAGCACGGCAAGCGCGGACCGTGTGTTGGCCTCTACATACGCTGGAAGCGGATCTGCTTCATCCAGCAGCTGAACATCGTCAATGCGGAGCGACGATCCATGGCGAAACATGGTTTCAACGAATGTGTCCGCGACCGGATATGGGGCTTCAATGTTCCGGCTCTCAATTCCCACCGCGTACACATCTTCGACCATGTCGTGGTCAACGACTGAGATGGAGAAGATCTCCGCAGGCATCAGCGAGGAAACCGCGCGGTGAATCGCCGCATGTACCTGGTCGGCATCCACGCTTGCCACTCCCAGCACACGGCTTGCGTCATTTAGCGTCGCTAGGCGCTCGCTAGCCTCGCTCAGCTTTGCCGTTCTTTCCATTACTAAATCCTCGAGTTCCTCTTGATGCAGATGGAGTTTTTCCTCAATCCGCCGCCGTTCGGTCAACTCGTCTTGCGCTTCTGCATACAATCGAGCATGTTCCATTGCTACGGCTGCCTGCTGTGCAATTCCCTCACACAGTGCGATCTCCTGCGGCGAGAACTCTCTCCGAATACGGCTGTCCCAGAGGTCGGCGTAGGCCACCAACCTCCCACCGACATACATCGGGATGAAAAGGGAGGCCAATGTGCCGTATTCGTTATAGTGATTTCGCTGTGTCTCGGGCAATTTGGGATCGTCGGCATAGGAGACGGCAGGCTTACCAACTTGCAATTTCTGAAACGTTCCAGGGAAAAACTCGGGAACCGAGTATTCCCCTTCGGGGACATGGGTGCGCGTTATTTCATTCGCTTCCGGGCTGGCATAATGAGCGAGAATGCTCATAGTCGCTGTCGTCTGATCGTAGGAACAGATAACCGCGCTCGTGGCATCGATAGCCTGACCCAGGCGATTGGCAATCTCATCCAATACGTCGTCTAGCTCGACTTTCGAAGCGATTGCGGAAACGGCATTCTG
>CAYZXF010000380.1:0-3809 GCA_964482355.1 uncultured Anaerolineaceae bacterium
ATTGGCTGGCGAACACCACTGATCCTACTCTTGTGTTCACGTGGCTGGTGGTCGTCACCACCCGCTTTCTCCCACAGGCAGCCTACTATCTGCGGCAGTTGGAAGAAACGAATCGATGGAGTAGGCCAGTACGGGCAGCACCAGGATCAGTGCAAGGCCGCCGATCTGGAGCGATTGTCTGTAGCTTTTGTGCGCACGGAGTTCAAGAACTACGTAGGCAAGGGTGAGAACGGCTGCGCTAAGCAAGTAGGTCGGATGAAAGGTAGCCGCCACGGCCGCTGCCAGGACCGCACGGTACGGGCGGCCTTTTAGGAACAGCTGAACAGAGAGCAGCAAGAACACGCCAAAACTGCTCGGTTGCAGAACGGTGCCGAGCAGTCGCTGCCCCGCCAGGCCGCCATCGAACAAGTATGTCCAATCACCACCGATCCCGCGGCTAAGCAACGCATGCAACGCGGCGGAGTGCGATATGAAGATCAGCGCAATGAAGATCCATCGAGAGGTTCGGGAGCGACCTACATCAAACAGATGATTTGCGATGTGTCGGAGGCTGTAGAAGTAGACCGCGAAGAGCAAGAAGTAGTACAGATAGTATGCTGCCTGTGGGAGAAAGCGGGTGGTGACGACCACCAGCCACGTGAACACAAGAGTAGGATCAGTGGTGTTCGCCAGCCAATCCTCAGCAAGCAACCCCTGCCTTGCCTGTGCTAGGCCGTGAAGAAAGTATTGGTTTTGATTGGAAGTGTAAAGTGGAGCCTGACCGTACGCCAAACCAAGTAAGACACCCCAGGCTGCAAACTCCAGTGCTGAGCGCAGGCGGGCACGAATCGGCATGAGCGAACTATCATGCATGTGCTGCTCAGTTGCAAGAGCTCATTAGAAGCGCGGGTGGCGGCGTTCATGCCAACGATCGCGCCACGGCCTGGGCGAAGCCGAGCAGTTGCTCGTCGGCGCCGATGCGGCCGACCAGTTGGATGCCGAGCGGCAGGCCGCCAGGAGCGATCCCCGCCGGCAGGCACACGACCGGCAAATGTGCGTGGGTCCATGGGAGCGCCATGATGGGATCACCGATGGCTTCCAGGCCGCGCGGCGCGGGTCCCGTGGCGGCCGGGCTCATCCAGAGATCGATGCCCAGGTTGTCCATGGTTTGTTCTAGGCTCGAGCGCAGGCGAGCTGAGCTCTCAACTCCTTCATCAATCACGCCAGGACTGAGAGCGGCGCCTTCGGTAACTAGAGCCACGGACTTCGGTCGGTAGCGGTCGCCGTACTCACTGAACCACTCGTGGTGCACGGTCGCGAATTGAGCCGCGATCAGCCTGCGGTGACGGCGGGCGATCGCAGCGGTGTCGGCGAGGCTATCCGTGCCCAATACCCGACATCCCGCGGCGGAGAGCGCGGCGACGGTGTGGTCAAAGACGGCGCGGGCTGCCGCGTCGACAGGATCGAGGTGCGATTGCGCCGGCAGCCCGATGGTCGGGACCGCGGATTCCGTCACCGTACGCCATCCGTCGCACACGATCTCGGCTGCGAACGCAAGGGTTTCCACATCGCGAGCCAAGAAGCCTACATGGTCCATTGCTGGCGAAAATGGCACCACACCCCCGACGGGTACCCGTTCGTACGACGGCTTGAAACCGACCACGCCGCAATAAGCGGCGGGAGTTACGATCGAGTCGACGGTCTGAGTGCCGATTGCCAGCGGCACATACCCGGCAGCCACCGCCGCAGCCGATCCGCTGCTTGAGCCACCAGGAGTGTGGCGCTCGTCATGAGGGTTGGTTGTGGGGGGCGGTTCTGTGAAGGCGAACTCGGTTGTTGTGGTCTTACCCAGGACGATGGCGCCCGCAGCCCGGAGCCGGATCACCACCGTTGCCTCGGGCCCTGCAAACAACCTGCCGGGTAACGTCGAGCCGGCCCGCGTCGGAAGACCAGCGACTCTGACGATGTCCTTGACCCCGACCAGGAATGGCCGAAGCGACGGGTCCTGCCGCTCGGCCTCGGCGAGCAGCCGACGCAGCCTCTTGGGTTCGGCGACGAGCGCACCCAGCCTCGGCTCGACGCGGTTCACCAGGTCGCATGCATCCTGGATCAACTGTTTTGCTTCCATATCCCCGAACGCTACATCCGTGCTCCCGAAAGCAGCATTTTAGGCCAGCCTCACGCTCGAGAATCTTGACATCGCGGCCCGTCTTAAAGGGCGCCCTCGAAGGCAGCTACGGCTCTACCTCGACCTGCCCAATCATTCCAACCCCGCCTGCGTCGCCGTGAAACTTGCAGTAGTAGGCGAATGTACCCGTCTCATTGAATGTAAAGGAATAACTTTCCCCTACGGACAACGTTTCGGAATTGAAAAGTTCGTTGTCAGCGGTGACGGTATGTTTTGCGGTCTCTTTGTTGATCCAGACAACGGTGGAGCCTTGTTGAACCGACACGACACCTGGGCTGAAAGCGAAATTGTCAACCAAGACGATGACGGTATCGGGCCCGCCGGCCAGGAGCTGAGCGACGTCCTCCCCGTTTAGGCGCTGAGCAAGGCCATCCACCTTGTCGACTGGTGCGCTCATAGAATTCAGGTCGTTGGCAGCAAGCACGCTCAGGGCAAGGTCGTCGATCTCCTCGAGCAATTCTAAGATCTCTGCTGCCAGTGAATCAGTCTGAGAGTCATCCGATACGCTCGCAACCGATTGCAGGTAATTGAGCAACCCGACACCGTCACCAGGGTCTTCGAGGAACCCATCGCCGTCGAGATCCCCATAATGTTCTCCCGATTCACCCTCAATCAGGTTGACCAGATGTTCGGCATGTCGCCTGACAGTTTGTAAGTTGCCACGGCTGGCCGATTCGCTCAATTCCGCAGCGTGGATCAGTAGGTCGACTCCAGCCTGCTGAGCTTGAGCAACGGATTCGGCCGCAACAGGAACTGATGTTGGCGGGCCAATGTAACGAAAGTAATAAATGCCGAGCCCCAACACGACGATGATCGTCCAGAGTCCTAATGTCATCCGCATCAGAAGCTTGAAATTGCTCACCCTTAGCCGAGGCGGAATGATTTGGGTGCGCATTCTCAAAATTAGGTAAATGCCTGTTGTCTCAGCAACTAGACCCAGAAACCCGTGGACCATCATCAGGCTTGCGGAGATGCCGCTGGTTGTGCCGCCCAAGATCACAAAGTTGTAGAAACTTGTGATCATGATAAAGGCGATAAAAAACAGATTTACCAGCACCATCGATGTCTGGATCGTTTGGTGCCGTGGAATTTGCCCTTTGCGCGCAAAATAGAATCCAACCCACAAACCGATCAAAATTAGGATCTGAGCTACTAGGTTGATGTCTGCCGACAGCCGTGTACCTAATAAGGCTTGCAAAGTTATTCCTTTCGTTGAATCAAGGGTTGCGAAAGCCGCGTGCTGGCGCTATGCGGCCAGAGGCAACACCCTCCACATAATTCACGATGACTCATCCGGTGTCTCTGAGTCATCGCTTTGCCCATTCCTCTTTTTATGCTGCTGAGTCCACGCTGCCCCGAGCCCCGCACCTATGGCTATTCCGACCGGTATCCCAGTAGACATGTTGTCTAAGGCAGCACCTATCGCCACTCCGATCGCAACTCCAATGGCGATGCCTTGACCCATCCGTTTCTGGTTCCCTTCCAGATAGCTAGCGAGACAGCTCAGCCGCATAACGGCTGTATGCTGCGTGCTTGCAGCCCCAGGCTGTGCTTGCCTGCTCTGCCGGTCAGGCCAGGGGACCGCAGGCACCAGTGAGCGGCCAGGGTTCGATGCCACAAGTAGGCGAGATGCGAGCGCTGC
>CAYZXF010000381.1:0-3181 GCA_964482355.1 uncultured Anaerolineaceae bacterium
CTCCAACCAGAGAATCAGCCCTGCGTATGAGGTGCCTGTGCTAGCGTTGTAGCTCTGTACTTGGTTCGACATTTTCCTTCTCCTTCTGCTTCGACTTCATCGAATGCTAAGGTTCGTTCTAGTGATAAATGTAGCGTCTTGGACCCCTCAACGTCATCTGCCGAAGGTCAAACTTGGGGGTCAAAGATTATTAAGCTCCATGCCCTGACCATTTTTTTGAATGGAAGGCGGAGTCGATGCTCCTTTTCTTTGCTGACCGGTCTTCGCCATAGGGCGTCAAAGCAGATCCGGCAAATCCCGACCCTTTAGCAGGCAAGCACAGCTTTCTACTCCATGGCACGCACCCCTCTGAAGAGGGGTGCAATACCCCCCTCTGGAGTCGTGTCAGTCGACTCCCCGATGCCTATGCTTGGGACATGGCAAATCGGCCTCTAAAGGAGTTTAGAAATGATTAACGGAATGACCTTCCCGACTCGCAGGAGTACACGCAGCCTCCTTGAAAATAAGGGACTTGGCACGCTTCTGGGAATCCTGCTTGTGTTCGTACCATTCGTGCTCGTGGGCTTCGTCGGCGAAAGCTTGGGGGCAGGATCGGCAATCAGTAATGTGGTGATTAATCTGGCCTACTTGTTTGGCGTTGGTATCGCCACCCTGGTATTGAAGCCGTGGGGATGGAATTGGCGAGGTATCGGCCTGGCGCGGCCGGCCAGCTGGCGCGGCACAGTGGTCCGAGCAATTGGCGCGACACTGGTCACGCTAATCATCCTAATCGCGCTCCAGATGATCCTGTTTATGGTTGTCGGACCCGCCGGACCGGCCTCCGACCAAAGCGAATACAACCCGATCAGCGGCAACCTGCCCTTGCTTCTCGGAATGCTGGTGGTCGCCTGGACATTCGTAGCTTTCGGTGAAGAAATGCTCTTCCGTGCCTTCATAATCAACGCTCTCGGCCGTCCGTTTCAGCAGACCCGAGTCACCGTGGCTTTGGCCGTGGTGGGAAGCTCGGTCGTGTTCGGCCTTGCCCACCTCGCTTGGGGCTGGATGGGAGTGCTTGAAACCACGCTGATCGGTCTCGTCCTTGGAACCGCATATATTCGCTCTGGACGCAACCTGTGGGTTACGATTATTGCCCATGGCCTTGCCAACACGACGAAATTCCTGCTCCTGTACAGTGGGGCGGTCTAACGACTGTGGTGTCTCTGACGCGCATGCGTTCCCATTGCCTTTATCGCCCGCTCTCCCTGCTTCGCCCTCACGGCCGAAGCAGGGAATGGGCGTACTTGGCTGTCCCAACCTACTGATCGGGTGATCACATTGCGCAATACTCTCACTAAACCCTTCCAGCAGCTTCGGTGGAAACTAGCATTGAGTTACGCCGGTGTAACCGTCCTAGCATTGCTGACGGTCGAAGTGGTGTTGCTCGCGATAGCGGGCATAGCCTTGACGGTGCTCCTGAGCAGCGGTGCCATACCGAGGCAAATGATTCAAGGAGCCTCCGTCGATTTAACGCCAATTCTCCGATCGTATCTCTCCGAGACCCCGCCGGATTTGAGAGGTATCGAGGACGTGCTCCAACGTGTGGAGGCCTTGACAGCCGCGAGTGTCCCGCTGTCATTCAACATTGAGGAGTTGCTGGTCGTCGGAAGTGATCAGACTCTATTGGGTTCATCCCCACCCGATCTGTTGGGAAAGAATTCGATCGGTCAGAGGCTGGAGCTTGATTCGCTGACAGCGCTAGCAGATCCACTTCAGGCTGCGCTGGCAGGGGAGGAGGACCTCGACAGACTTTATGCGCTGGGCGAGCCAGGCGGAACGGTGGTCATCGTTGCTCCCGTGTGGGATGCAGAGCATGTAGAAGTGCTCGGCGCATTCGTCGGGTTAGCGAAAATTCCAACCGCCCTGAGCTTCTTGAGCGAGGCGGCTCCGGTTGTCGGCATCAGCCTGCTTTTCTTTACGGCGGTTGCTGGAATCGCCGGCATCGCGTACGGCTTAGTTGCCGCACGCGGGCCGGTGGCCAGGCTCAGCCGATTGGCCGAAGCATCCGAGGCCTGGGGCGAGGGCGACTTTTCGGTTGTAGTTGAGGATCCGGCAAGTGATGAGCTTGGGGAGCTCGCTCGGCGGCTCAACCTGATGGCCATGCAGATGGAGCAGCGCTTTGAAATGCGCCAGGAACTAGCCGTGCTCAAAGAGCGGAACCGTCTGGCCCAAGACCTTCATGACAGTGCTAAGCAACTGGCCTTCGCTACGGCGGCACAGATTGGTACCGCACGCACGTTGATCGGACGTGATCCTGCTGAAGCGGCCACCCACATAGAAGAGGCTGAGCGTCTTACCCACGAATTGAGGCAGGAGCTTTCGAGCCTCATCCTTGAGTTGGCTCCCCCCGCTCTTGAAGACAAGGGATTGGCTGCCGCGCTTCGTGACCACTCGGAAAGTTGGTCGCGGCAGAACAATATTGAAGTGGAGATGCGCGTTCAAAGAGAGCGGTTCCTACCTTTGAGGATTGACCAGACGGTGTTTCGAATTGCACAGGAAGCGCTTGCGAATGCCGCTCGCCACAGCAACGCTCAACATGTGGAAATCGACCTCATCTATGGAATTAACACCATCCGGTGCGTTGTTGCAGATGATGGAGTGGGATTCAATATTTCCGATGACCACAACGGCTTTGGGCTGCGCTCGATGGCTGAACGCGCAAGCTCATTGGGAGGGGAATTGACGGTGGAGAGCGAGGCCGGCGAAGGCACGCAGGTCATTTTCTCACTTCCAGTTGACAAATCATATAAGGATCGCGAGGGCGAAAACGATGGATAAGCCGGTCTCGGTAATAATCGTCGACGACCACGAGGTCGTGCGGCAAGGCGTGCGGGCCTACTTGGGGGCACAGGCGGAATTCGAGGTCTTGGGGGAGGCCGATTCTGGGGCAGTCGCCGTCGCACTGGCCGAAGAACACGTCCCCGACGTGGTGTTGATGGATCTCATCATGCCGGGGATGGATGGGGTAGAGGCTACGCGAAGAGTCAAAAACGTTAGTCCACGGACGCAGATCGTGGTCCTGACCTCCTACCATGAGGACGAACATATTTTCCCGGCTCTGCAGGCGGGAGCGATTTCCTATGTGCTGAAGGACCTGGGGATGGAGGAATTGGCCGATGCCATACTGAAGGCGGCCCGAGGGGAG
>CAYZXF010000382.1:0-4135 GCA_964482355.1 uncultured Anaerolineaceae bacterium
CTGCGGGTTGCAGCCCGCGTCCGCTCCAAGATTTCGCTGGACTGGCCCAGGATCTTATGCGGACATTGAACCGGAGAACCTAGGAAGCGCGCGCCGGCTACCCCTCCAAGACTGCTAGGTCAACCGTGCTCCCGGTGACGAAGTTGTAAGAGTCGACAATCAGATGGAGGACAGTCTCCAACTCGTCGAGCGTCTGTGGTGTGTAGAGCATCACCAATCCTGGAACCCCTAGAGAGTCAGCAATCGGTTGTGGCTCAGCCCAACCGGCCTCAACCGCCTCTCGGGCGCGATCGAGCGGGAGCGAGGCGTGCAAACTTCCGTCTGGGTGGATATGAGCAAATTCGCGTCCAGATACAATTTGATCCGGCCGAACGATGGAAACGCTGTCATTGATCCAGAGCCCACGTGCTCCAGGCAACGAAAAGGTTGAGGGACGATTTTCAACTCCGGGGAGCATGAAGGCGCGCCGGAAGAGCTCCTCATTCACCTCGGGCACCGGTTCAACGCCGATTTGCTGGTGCGGAACCGATCCGGTGGTTTGCGGTCTGGGGCTTTCCCGTTCGGGCAGTGCCGGGAATGTCATAGTTTGCTCCTCTTCAGTTTGAACATCCGCGGGAATACACGCAGCGGCGCCTGCGCCCAAGAACAAAGCACCAGTGAGTAAAGCACGGTGAAGGCCGCTATTGGGTCGGCGATTGGCCGATGGTTCAACAGCAAAAGACAATATTTTCATTCATTTCGGCAGCCTCATGGATGGTTCAACCTCAGGGCAGGAGCGGATAGACGACCATAAATACGAAACCCGCAAACCTTCATTTGGGCGCGGGTTAGGCAGTTGTATTGGGGGGTTGTCAGAATCGCGTTCGTTCATTGGCCTCCTTATCGGCCACTAAGGTTATTATCACCGAATTGACTCCGAAGCTCGGCGCAAGAGGGATCTCGATCAAAGGCTTCAAAATATCCAGCACGTGCCGCGCCGCAAATGAACGGTGGATGACATACTGGGCGAAAACACCAGCCCATTCCAGCACTTAGAAAAAAACTGGCCCCGGGGCCTGCATTTCAGGCGATCGTGGGCTGCCAGAAAATTATCCAGCAAAAGTATAGTATGATGTAGTCTCTCTGCATACGTATGCAAACTGAATAGCACCTGAGAAAGGGGCGCGAGCACCGTGGACGCATCCGAGGCAATGGAAGGCCGTGTCGTCCGGTTTAAGGATGTTAGGCAGCAGGGCATTCCACTCATGTTCATCGACAGCATCCTGCCGGGCCATCAGCGGATGAACTACGCCGTTATCGGCGACACGGCGGGCGAAAACCCCGAGTTCACCCCCTCCATCTCCATCCCACATAATTTTCAGATCGGAATGTTCTGCGCCTTGCCCCGCAATGGTCCGGCATACCACACCCATGACTACACGGAAATATTTCTGATCCTGAGCGGCAAGTGGCGCTTCTATTGGGGAGCGGATCCAGAGGGAGAACCAGATAATGAGGCCATCCTCGGAAAATGGGACATGATCACGCTTCCACCCAAGCTCTGGCGCGGCTTCGAGGTCGTTAGTGACCGGCCGGCCTGGGGATTCGCTGTACTAGATCCGCACACTGTATTCGCCGGTAAAGACCCGTATTGGGCTCCGGAGATCATCAAGCAGGCGGCCGAAAGAGGGTTCGGATCTGACGAGATGGGCAAGATGATCAAGCCTGAAAACTACTCTGAGCTCAGAGCAGAGACATACGAAAAACTTTGGGAGGCAATGCGCGACGCGGACGAATAGCGATGCAAATTAGTACAGATCGGATTCTGACGACCCACGTTGGCAGCATGCCACGCCCACAGGACGTTGTGGACATGCTTTTCGCACAAGATCGAGACGAGTTGGAAGACCAGTCAGCGTTTGACGAGACCATGAAGCAGGCAGTCGCTGACATTGTTGCAAAGCAGGTCGCCGCCGGCGTCGATCTAGTGAGTGATGGCGAGATGAGCAAAATCAGCTACGCCACCTACATCCGCCACCGTCTGAGCGGCTTTGAAATCGGAGAGGTCCCGCGTGCTACACCCAAAGACCTGGATGAGTACCCCGAGTATCGGGATAGCCTCGCTCAAAGGGGCGGCACACCAAAGTATCATCGCCCAATTTGTGTGGGCCCGATCGAAGTCAAGGACACGACCCCGCTCGAGAATGATATTGAGCATATGAAAGCTGCACTGAAAAATAACGGCGCGATGGGCGGGTTTATGAACGCTGCCTCGCCCGGAGTGCTCGCAGTGTTCCAGCCCAACGAGTACTACCCAAGCCACGATGCCTATTTGGAGGCCCTGGCAGAAGCGATGAAACAAGAATACGAAGCGATCGTGAATTCCGGCCTACTTCTACAAGTGGACTGTCCGGACTTAGCGATGGGTCGTCACATTCAGTACCGTGACCTGGATGACGACGAGTTTCTGAAGCACGCCGAAAAGCAAGTTGAAGCCCTGAATTATGCGCTAAGCGAAGTGCCAGCCGAATCCGTCCGCATGCACGTGTGTTGGGGCAATTACGAGGGGCCACACACACACGACATTCCGCTTCGCAAGATAGTAGACGTGGTATTGAAAGCGAAACCGCAGGCTATCTTATTCGAGGCCTCTAACCCTCGGCACGCGCACGAGTGGACAGTATGGAGCGAGACAGAGGTGCCGGAAGACAAAATTTTAATTCCGGGAGTGCTGGATACGACGACGAACTTTGTTGAACATCCCAAACTGGTCGCCGAGCGCATTTTACGTTACGCCGATATCGTCGGACGAGAGCGCATCATAGCCGGCTCCGACTGTGGATTCGGCACATTCGCTGGCTTTGGCGCGGTACATCCCACAATCACATTTGGAAAGTTAGCAGCGCTGGCGGAAGGCGCAGCATTGGCGTCCGAAAAATTATGGTAGCCCACATCACCATCTCATAGGAGTTCACGCCGTGGCGAGTTTTATCAAACGCGGAATCAACGAGCAGGAATCGCGGGCAGCGGATCAACATGTAAAGGAGACGGTCGAGAGGATTCTGGCCGACATTCGGACGCGCGGCGAACCGGCCGTGCGCGAACTGTCGGAACGGTTCGACGATTGGTCGCCTGAAAACTTTCGGTTGTCACAGGTCGAAATTGAAGATTGTTTGGCCAGCCTTCCCGAGCAGACGGTGAAGGACATCAAGTTTGCCCAGGCGCAGGTTGAGCGTTTTGCGCAAGAACAACGAAAGGCGCTCAAGGATCTAGAAGTGGAGACCTTGCCGGGCGTGATGCTGGGGCACAAGAACATACCTGTCAACAGCGTTGGTTGTTATGTTCCCGGAGGGCGATATCCGATGGTGGCCTCCGCGCACATGAGCATCGTCACCGCCAAGGTGGCTGGCGTAAAGCGCATCATCGGTTGCACACCTCCTTCAGAAGGCGAACCGCCCGCGGCGACGGTTGCCGCCATGGCCCTAGGCGGGGCGCATGAGATTTACATTCTAGGTGGTGTGCAGGCGGTGGCGGCAATGGCACTTGGGACAGAGGCCATCGAGCCGGTGGATATGCTGGTTGGACCTGGAAATGCCTACGTGGCCGAGGCTAAGCGGCAATTGTATGGACAGGTGGGCATCGATCTTCTAGCCGGCCCTACCGAGGTGCTAATTATTGCCGATGAATCAACGGATGCGGAATTGGTCGCCACCGACTTGTTGGGCCAGGCCGAGCACGGGCCCACCTCACCGGCGATTCTGATCACCACCAGCGAATCTCTCGCGCAGGAGACATTAAGTGAGATCAAGCGCCAGTTATCCGTGCTCCGTACGGCGGACATTGCCGGTCGGGCCTGGAACGATTATGGACAGATTATTTTGGTTGACAGCCGCGAAGAAGCCGTCGAAACGGCCGACAGGATCGCAGCAGAACATGTTGAAGTCCTGACCGAGGACCCTCGGTACTTTCTCGACCACATGACCAACTACGGAGCAATCTTTTTAGGCCCGGAGACCAACGTCGCTTATGGCGACAAGGTGATAGGCACAAACCACACATTGCCGACTCGTGGAGCTGCTCGCTACACCGGTGGACTTTGGGTGGGCATGTTTCTCAAGACCGTCACCTATCAGCAGATTACGCCGGAGGCCAGCGT
>CAYZXF010000383.1:0-3197 GCA_964482355.1 uncultured Anaerolineaceae bacterium
GTATATCATAGGCAGACACAGCTTTTTTAGCTGCTAACTTGTTTCCCATCACCTCAATACTTTCAGCGGATGGCCCTATGAAAATGATCCCTGAATTTGCTGCATTTTTTGCAAAATCTGCATTTTCCGAAAGAAATCCATATCCAGGATGAATAGCATCCACTCCTAATTGTTTGCAAACGTCAATAATCTTATCACCACATAAGTAGGACTCTGCAGGAGGAGAAGGGCCAATATGTACAGCTTCATCAGCGCTAATAACATGCATTGCTGCCCGGTCTGCATCACTAAATACAGCCACTGTTTTAATATCCATCTCTTTTGCAGAACGAATTACCCTCAGAGCGATTTCGCCACGGTTTGCAATTAATAATTTTTTTATTCTTGGCACGTTGTGAAAAGTTAGATACCTACAATGCTAATTAAATTAAACTGATTTTCTAAATAA
This sequence comes from uncultured Anaerolineaceae bacterium, assembly GCA_964482355.1. Taxonomy (GTDB): domain Bacteria; phylum Chloroflexota; class Anaerolineae; order Anaerolineales; family E44-bin32; genus JADFRG01. Next base: position 449 of record CAYZXF010000383.1, read on the forward strand.
TGACATATATTGATCCGAGCGATTTATAATTATAGTGAATTCAATTACAGGGCTTTGTTTTTAGGTTTAGTAATTAGCACATTAGATCAAACGGGATCTATCACTATACCTAATATTAAATTGGGAAATTCCAGCTACAATATCCACTCACTATATTGTTACGCATTTGAATGGACAGATAAGAGAGAATTAACCTGAAAGAAACTGCTTATTTTGATCAATAGTGCACATCTGTAAGATATGATTTCTATTGGTAGAAAATTATTTTATAAGATAATGTAAGTTTGTTTTTAGGGGATTACGCTAGCCTACTTGTTTAGTAATTGAAATCATAATCATGCAGAAGTATATGTTCAATTGGTAAACAGTCATTTTATAAAAATGAAAAGCAATTTTAAAAAGGAATTATTTAAAAAGCCGGAAGAGCTATTTAAGCTTGCCAATAAAATAATTAAAAGACATACAGACGAAGGCGCTAACAGTCCGCTTCCTAAAATAAATATAGCCAGGATGAGCTTGAAACTGAATGATGCCCAGAGTTTACACAATCTGGGAACACAATATCAGAAATTGGCCAGACAAGCATTTGAAGAAAGGGACCGGTATATTGGAATTGAAAGCATCAACAAAGAAAATACCTTAACAAAATTTATCAAAGCCGTTTTTGACTCACTAGTTGGTGCCTATAACGGCAAAACTAGATACCTGGAAAAGTGGGGCTTTAAAATGGATAATGTAAATAATAATCAGTTGGTCAAATAAAAACCGAAAATACAATGTTTAATAATAGGACAAATATGAAGGCATCAGAAGAAAGCATGAGTTCAAATAATATCATCGGAAAAGAAACTCATTTTCAGGGTGATATTGAGACTTTTGGGAACATCAGGATAGAGGGTAAAGTAACAGGTAAAATAAATACGAAATCTAAAATTGCCCTTGGTGAGTTTTCATTTGTGGAGGGTACAATCTTAGCTAAGAATGCAGAAATTGCAGGTGAATTGAAAGGAAAAATTGAAATTACAGAATCGTTAGTACTAAAGCCAACAGCCAGGGTTCAAGGTAAAATTAAAACAAAGTTCCTTATCGTGGAAGAAGGGGCTGTATTTGATGGTGGATGCAGTATGCTAGAGGAAGCTAAAGAAACTAAATTAATTGGGGGGATAGCTGATCTGACTTCTGAACTGGGGACACCACTCAAGATCAGCCAAAGCAGGTAAAACACAAAATTTAGCATCCTGGAAAAAATAGATAATTACTACAAGTAATCAAAAAACTTATAATAATTTGTATATTTTAATCTTCGCCCTATATTTTCAACTGCAATTTTAGTCGCGACTGTATAGAATGGACAAATATTCTCAGTTTGAGAACCTATATAAACAACATTTTCAAGCTCTTGTTAATTTTGCTATGAACATGGTTAATGATGATAATGCTGCAAAAGACATAGTTCAAGAGGTGTTTATACGGTTATGGAACAGGAGAGAAAAAATAGAATTTGGACCTTATATTAAAAGTTACCTTTTCAAAGCTGTAACAAATACTTCATTGAACCATCTGCAGAGTAATAAAAAAAGATTGCAGATTTTTCAAACATTGATCTATAAAAATCCAATTATAAGAGATGGCCCTAACGAGATGGAAAAAAAGGAGTTTCATCATAAAGTAAGAGACGCAATTGACAAATTACCACCCAAATGCAAAGTAATTTTTGTTTTATGTAAACATGAAGGTAAAAAATACAAGGAAATAGCAGAAGAACTTAACATATCAATTAAAACTGTGGAAAACCAAATGGGAATTGCACTAAAGCGGTTACGTGAAGATTTGAAAAAATATATGGGATGGAAATCATTGGTTTTATTTTTTCTATTGATTCTGATAATTACTTATTTAATTTGAAAAACAAACAGGCTTTTTTAGGGGTATTTAGTATTTAGGAGGTTTATAAATTATAGAATAATAGCGTGTTAATAGTATTTATAGAATGGATTCAAAGGATTGGAAATTAGTAGCTAAACATCTTTCAGGGAATCTGGTGAAGAAGGAAGGGGAATATTTTGAAGATTGGAGAAAGCTGCCGGGTAATGAACAAAAGCTGGAAGAGTTTGAGAGGATTTGGAGAGAGTCAGACAAAATGCTGACAGTTGATGATTTAAATACTGATGCAGAATGGGAAAAAATAAGGGATCTGATATTGAATGGTTTCCACCAAGAATCGGCGTCAAAGATCAGTCCCCTCGGCTGGGTTACAACCTTTGTTAAGATTGCAGCTTCAGTAACTTTTGTAATAGTCGGATATTTAGTGATTAGAAATTTGGAATCAAACGAAGTCAATCCTCAGGCTATCCGGTATCCCGGGGTAGAAATGCAGGCACTGTCTGAACTGTTAGCTACAAATTCTGTAATCAGATACTATTTGCCTGATGGCAGTTTGGTATGGTTAAATAAGCACAGTAAAATTTCTTTCCCCAAAAAGTTTGAAAGTACCGACAGGGTATTTTTCCTGAAAGGTGAAGCCTATTTTGAGGTCGTAGAAGACACAAGCCGTGTATTTATCGTAAATGCAAAAGAAACCCAGATCAAGGTATTAGGCACATCTTTCAATATAGATGCATATGATGCACATGAAGGGGTAGAACTCATAGTGGCTGATGGGGAGGTATTGTTTGCTGTTACAAATCATCCATTAGAGACCATTTTACTGACAGCCGGAGAGAAGGGTGTTTATTCAAGTGATTCCAGC